>CAMURW010000032.1 GCA_947097635.1 uncultured Bacteroidales bacterium | reverse complement strand
GGTACATCCCGATCACCTGATCGTAGTACGTCTCCATCTTTTTTGTGTGGTACTTAAACATATTAACTCTGTTTGGAAGAGTTAACTTTTTTCAGTACAAGACATATTTTTACGAATTGATAATTTTCAGGACTTTTTTTCATACATTCCAAGAAAAACGTCCGAAGTGCAAACAACAGGGTTCATGCCAGCATCGTCCTTGCCAGCGCCTACCTCTTGGGTACCTCTTGGTGCACCAAGAGGTACCCAAGAGGTATACCGAACCACTGCACCCAGGCTCACGAGCCACGGACTAACCTATGGTAGCCCCCGTTGGCGATGTTTGCCAGGGCGGCGGGAGTGCCACTCGAAGAAATCACTGATGGCCTGGGACAAGGGGGTATGGGGAAGGTGTAAGTCGCTTGTAGCATGAGTGCTGTCGTAATATTCGCGGATGAGAAGCTGCCGCACGTTGCGAGTGCACAACTGCGCCTTTATTCCCAGTGCACGAAGCAGGTCGCCACACTTGGCAATGCCGAGCACCAGCCAGTCCGGCAATAGTATCAGCCTCTGGCGGTATCCCATCGTGGCTGCCTGCAGACGGTAGAACTCCTCCAGCGACAGGTTCTCGCCCGTGAGAAGGTAACGCTCGCCGCTGGTTCCATGGAATATGGCGTTGACAACGGCCTCTGCCACGTCGCTGGCAGGGATGAAGCCTTTGCCTCCTTTGGGGCATATCATCCATGGCCTGCGATAGGCCGCCAGAAGCAGCTGGCCGCTGCTGGGCTTCACGTCGTAGGCCCCCAGCATAAAGCCCGGGTTCACGACCACGACGTGGTCGCCGGGATGACGAGAGGCATAGGCCGTCAGCACCGTCTCCCCCTCCCTCTTGCTGAGAGCATAATAGCTTTCGGTGAAAGGGTACTGCATGGGACTATGCTCATTGGCCCATGCCTGCGGGCTGCCGTAGCCTATCGTGTTTGCAGTGCTTACATGCACCAGGCGATGTATGCCTTGCCGCTGCATCAGTTGCAGCAGCAGCTTACAGGCATCGCGGTTCACGGGCAGGTAGTCGCGGTAGTTCAGCAGAGACATATCGGTAGTGCCAGCACAGTGCACGATGCCTTCGCAACCCTGGGCGGCACACCACAGCACACTTGGAACAAGATAGTTGCCTTGGAATATGGACACTCTTTGCAGCTCTGCATCGCTCAGGTCGGACAAGACCAGCCCCCGGCGGTGTCTCACGACTAGCGACACCTTGTGGCCGTGCCGCAACAAAGCACGCAACACGTTGTTTCCCAGCAGTCCCGTGCTGCCCAGCAACAATATTCTCATGTTCCAATAACGCGCCCTCGGCGAAAATATTTTGTTGCCATCATCCTGCTTCCTGCCGTTTGGATGGCGCGCAGCCGTCGTCTCCTTGCGGCGGACCACAATGAAATATTTCTCGCAACACGTAATAATAAACGCTTTTCTTAGTTATTATGTTTGTTATTTTTTATTGTGTCACCGAAAAACTTACCTACACATTGAAACTATTAGGCTTATTACTTAGTCTCACGCTGCTGGTGGTGACCCACGAGCTGGGCCACTTCACCATGGCAAGGATATTCGGCGTGCGTGTACGCCAGTTCTTTATGTTCTTCGACTGGGGCTTTGCCCTGCTGCGCGCCAAGAAATACGACGGCCGCTGGCATTTCCAGTTCCTGCAGCGCAAGACCCCCGACGAATGGTACGAAAAGGAGCCGGACCACACCGTGTGGGGCATAGGATGGGTGCCGCTGGGAGGCTATTGCGACATTGCCGGCATGATAGACGAAAGCAAGGGCGCCAAGGACCTGGAGAGCACACCGCAGCCCTGGGAATACCGCAGCAAGCCGGCCTGGCAGCGCCTGTGCATCATCAGCGGAGGTGTGCTGGTGAACTTCCTCAGCGCCCTGCTCATCTTCTCCTGCATCTTCGCACACTGGGGCGAAGACACGCTGCCCATGCGCAACGCCACCCTAGGCTACGATTACCACCAAGTGCTGATAGACCACGGCTTCGAGAACGGCGACATCATCTATGCCATCGACGGCCGGGAGATGAACGATGTCGCCATGGCACAGAACGCCCTGCTGCTGGACAAGCCCTCCATCGTGACCGTGCAGCGCAGATACCTCAGCGACAGCCTGAGACGGCCCGACAGCCTGGCACTGGTGGACATCCCTCTGGACAAAGACTTCATAGAGACGCTGCTGAAAGAAAACCCCACACAGCTGATGGCGGTGAGGATGCCCATGGTTATCAGCGAGTTCGTGGGCGGCAGCGCCGCGCAACAGGCGGGGCTGCAGTCCGGCGACAGCATAGTGAGCATAGCAGGGGTGCGCACGCCCAGCTACACGGAGATTAGCGGCGAGCTGGCCAAGCACAGGAAAGAGAGCATCGACGTAGGCTACTACCGCCACGGCACACTGCAGCATGCCACCGTAGACCTGCGGGGCGACGGCAAGCTGGGCGTATATTTCAAACAGCCCATCGAGGTCTTCAACGTGGTGCATACCGACTACACCTTCCTTCAAGCCATCCCCGCCGGCATCTCGCATGGCTGGGAGACCATGGTAACATACGTCAGCAGCCTGAAACTGCTCTTCGCCCCCGGCGGTGCGCAGAACCTGGGAGGCTTCGGCGCACTGGGCAGCATGTTCCCAAAGACGTGGGACTGGTATCGCTTCTGGAACATCACTGCCTTCCTTGGCATCATACTGGCGTTCATGAACATCATCCCTATCCCTGGCCTCGACGGCGGTCACATCCTCTTCACGCTGTGGGAAATAGTGACACGCCGCAAGCCCAGCGACCGCTTCCTGGAGATAGCGCAGATGACAGGGATGATACTGCTGCTAGGCCTGCTGCTGCTGGCCAACGGCAACGACTTGCTGAGGTGGCTGCGAGGCAAGTTCTGATATGCCGCCGCATGTGCGGATGCCGGGGCGACAGGATAACCAACCTATTTGCTTATTCCCGATGAAGACGCTGGACCGCTTGATATTGAAGAGTTTCCTAGGGCCGCTGCTGCTTACTTTCAGCATAGCGACCTTCGTACTGCTGATGCAGTTCGTGTGGAAATACATCGACGATATGGTGGGCAAAGGACTGCCCTTCAGCGTACTGGCAGAACTGATGGCCTACGCCTCTGCCACTTTCGTGCCCATGGCCCTGCCTATTGCCATCCTGTTCGCCAGCATCATGACAATGGGCAGTTTTGGCGAGCGCTACGAGCTGGTGGCCATGAAAGCAGGCGGCGTAAGCATATGGCGCGTGATGATGCCACTGGCACTTGTGGCACTGCTGCTCACTGGCGTGGCGTTCTACTTCACCAACAACGTGCTGCCCGTGGCCATGCTGAGATACAAGATGGTGCTGTTCGACGTGACGAGCAAGAAACCAGCCCTGAACATCAAGCCCAGCGAATACTACACCGACATAGAGGGCTACGTGATCCGTGCCAACGAGAAAGACCCCGAGGACGGCACCCTGCGCGACATTGTCATCTACGACAACACGCACCGCGCCACCGGCACCACCATAGTGGCGGCAGACAGCGGCAGGATGGCTACCAGCCCCGACGAACGCTACCTAATCCTCACGCTATATCACGGCAACACCTACCGGGAAGAGACCGAGGGCGAGAAATATCGCACACGTCCCTTCACCGCACTGGGATTCCAGGAACAGGTGATGACCTTCGACCTCAGCAGCTTTGCCTTCAACAAAACCGACGGCGACTTCTTCAAAGGCAACTATCAGATGATGAACATCGCACAGCTAAAAGAGAGCATCGCCGACCTGGAAAAAGGCAAGAGCGGCCACTACAGCCAGTTCCGGGAGAGCATAACGGACCGCCTGAGAGGCCTGAAGACAATACGCCCCGCCGTCGGCAAGACACTAAAGAAAGCAACAGAGAATGCCCTGCGCGACAGCACGAGGCAGGCAGAGCAACAGGCAACGCCCGCTGCCCTCGCCGAACTCGGCGAAGAGCAGCGACGGGAACAGACGAAAAAGGACAGCATGTCCAACCTGCTCCGCATGACGATAATAACTGCTTTGGGGCAACGCCCCGAAGACCAGGACCGCGACAGGAAAGTCAACACCAACGTGCTGGAAGCCACGTCGGCAGATACTCTGGCACTGCGATGTCAGGACATACCCGTGTATAGCGCCAAGGTACTGGAGACCCTAACACCCGAGGAGCGTGCCAACGTGACACACAAGGCCTGTGAGAACATGCGCGCCTGCCAGAACGAGATACGTATGTACAAGGACATGCTGCACGCCGACGAGGAATACATCAACCGCCACTATATAGAATGGCAGCGCAAATACACCCTCAGCATCGCCTGCCTGGTGCTGTTTCTGGTGGGAGCACCCTTCGGCAGCATCGTCCGAAAAGGCGGTCTGGGACTGCCATTGGTGGCCAGCGTGCTGTTCTTCGTGTTCTATTACATGATAGGCATGATTGCGGAAAAGAGCGTGCGAGAGGGGGTGCTGGGGTTCGAGGGCATGTGGGTAAGCACCTTCATGATGCTGCCCATAGGCATTGTCCTCACCTGGTACGCCACCGGCGACGGCAGGTTCTTCCGCCACAGGAGACCCCGGAAAATATTCAGGAAAAGCAAGACGGGGGGGTGACAGCCCCCCCTCGCTTATCTCACCATCAGTTTCTCTACCTTGCTGAAAGCATCGCCTGTCACGCGTACGAAATAAGTGCCGCGCGGCAGACCATACAGCTGCATGGAGGCCGTGCTGTCCGCCGTCATCTCACCTTGGCGCAGCACACGTCCGCTCACGTCCAGAAGGCTGTAGCACACGCTGCCTTGCACGCCCGAGACGGCGATGCCGGCGATGTCCGAGGCTGGATTGGGCTGCAGCCTCACATGCACCGCCGCGGCCACAGGTTCTATGTCCACCTTCTGCACGAAGGTAGCGCTCAGCGAATGAGGCGCTTGCACATCCTCCAGCGTCAGCATGCCATATCTGGCACGCGTGTCGGGGTCGCGCATCACTATCAGCCGGTCGCCATTTGCCAGCACCTCGCCGTCCAGCGTCACTTGGTTCAGTTCATAACCTGCATCGCCGCGAATATAATACACGTTTGTGCTGCCCTGTGTCAGGCTGTCCACCTGTCCGCACAGGTGGTTCCCTTCCTCGTCGGCGATAAAGCCATTTTCCCCACAGTTCACTGTAAGCCCATAGTTTGTGATATACACCTTGGGTCCCACAATCATGCGTATCATGGGCACTTCGACACCTACGGCGCGTCCCGCGCCCACCCAGGTGTTGTGGCGTGGGTCGTAGAAGCGCACTTTGTGCCAGTCGGCAGGCTGCGGCGTGGCAAAAGCCTCCATACCCTCCTCCTGGGAGAAAGGCACCACGACTCCGTCGCCTTGGCGTATGTAGTGGTCCGTGCCGGTAGCCACGGCGAAGCGTGCGCCGTCCGCCAGCCGATACCCCACGTTATAGTTCGTCATAGGTTTCAGGTCGGGCTGGTAGGGCAGGATGAGGTTGATGGTGCGATAATGCCCCAGGGTGCTGTAGTCCAAACCGTTGGTCGGCGTAATGTCCTCTGCTTTCACTGTATAGCTGCTGGCGCCGGTGGCGATGTCCATCGTGTAGATGTATTGCTCGTCCATGGAGTCGTGCGTCAGTATGGGCATCACCAGGGCTCCCGTGTCCACGTTGCCGTCCGTGGCTGCCACCAGTTGCACGCCTCTCACCACCCAGTCCTCGGGCACGGCAGCGCCGGTGGTGAAGCTCACCGTCACGCCGTATCCTGCCAGATGCCAGCAGTCTGTGCCACTGTTGCTGGAAAACAGGCCGTTGTCCGTCAGGCATCCGTCGTCGTCCAGACTCCAGTGGAAGGCGCTGCCGCTGCGCAGCACCCCGTTGTCGCGTCCCCACAGGCGTGCCTCTCTCGCTCGTGGCACGCTGCCGCCGGCGGAAACGCGGTAGCTCATGGTGTCCTTGACATAGCCAAGGCTGCCGTTGCCCACCCAGGCATAGTAATAGCCGGTAGTGTTGCTGTCCAGGTCCGTGGGCAGATAGCCCAGGGTGCCTGTGGCCGTGCCGTGGCCGGGGAAGTAGCACCAGTTGTCGCCGCCGCTTATCAGCGCCAGAGGGTCTATCAGCAGCTGGGTGTGCTGCTGCGGAGCCGCGGGGATAGCGGTGCTGGAGGAAGTGGCGGCCTGCCGAGGGGCGGTGAGGTTGCCTGTCCCGCCGCCGTCGTTCATTGTATAGACGAAGGCGCTGACGCCGCCCTGTACGGCGCTGCCATTGTTGCTCACCACGAAACTGGCAGCCAGGGGGGTCTGTAACCCGGCCGGCATGATGGGATAGAAGCCTTCGGCATAGTTGACGTTGGCAACGCTCAGCCTGCTGGCATCGCCTGTCGAGACGGCGAGGTCATCCACAGCCCAATAGTAGCCATACACGCCGCCGTTGTGGCTTGTGCTGGTCCATCTCAGGCGCAAGTACAAATGACTCTGTCCGCAGCAGCTCAGGGGGAGGGTGGTGCGCAGCATGCCGCTATGCTGCTGGCCCGCCTCTATGTCTATGCCCGCCACGTTTATTTCCACAGCGTTCCAGTTTGTGCCGTCGCTGCCGTAGTCCACATAACAGTGGTCGTTGTTGCTTTTGCGGTACAGCTGCCAGAACGCCACGTCTATGGGCTCCGCAACGCCGGCGGCGTTCACGGGGGCCAGGGCGACATAGGCGTCGAAGGCGCCGCTGGTGCCGCTGCCACCCAGCCTGCCGCTTTGGTCCATCATCGTCATCAGCAGGAAGCCATCGTTGGCTGTGCTACTGGCAAAGGAGGCCAGGCTGGCGAAGCCCACGTCGCCGTTCATCGTCACGGGGTAGCTGCTGGTCAGGCTGGCGTAGGTGGCGGCGCTATTGTCCGCTATGCGCTGCCAGGTGGAAAATGCTGCCGCCTGTCCGTGTGCTGCCGCCGCTTCGCCGCCTATGGTGGTGGCGACGGCAATGATGCCCGTGGTGTATTTCGAGGGGCTGTCGCCCATGGCGAAAGTGACAGTGGCCAGCGCGTCCTTGGCGAAGATGCCGCCCTTGAAGGCATCCTTTCCGCCGCGCAGATACTGCGTGGCGGCTACGTTGTGAGGCTGATGGCGGCCGATGCGATGCCAGCCCTGCGCCCACAGGCACGGGCAGCCCATAGAGAGACAAAGGAGTATGGTGATAAGTCTTTTCGTCATGGTAACGTTGTTATAGAAACTGCCTTCCACTCGTTGTTATTTATTATATGTCTTGCTGTTGTCGAAGAACAGTTCAAAATATGTCTTGCTGTTGTCGAAGAACAGTTCAAAATGATAGTTCTCCAAGAAGTCCACCGCTTGCTCTTGCAATACAGCAGATGCGTTGGTTACGTTTAGACTCTTGTCGAACACCACATGAAAGTCCACAGTTACGAGTACGCCGATTTCCCTGCCAACCGTTTTGCACCGTGGCCTTATTATGTCATCGGAAGTATGCCAAAGCTGACGTACGGCTTCTTTGCACCTGTCTTGGATGGTGACACAGCGTCGGCACGCACGTCGCATGCCTTCTCAACACTCTACGCGTCAAGGTCCCTTATCGGTCCAGACGACCTTACTGTTAAATGCTCTAACATATTTTTGATGATATATACGCTATATAGTACAATATTACACTGGGTTGCTTTCCGCTTGCCACGGAGGCCGGTGGGTCAGGGCACAAGCTTGCTCTCTATGCCGGTGCAGTCGCCGCCTATTTCCACATGGGTGGAGCCTGTAACTACAGCGCCGTTGCCGCCGCCATACACGTTGCCTCCCACCACCGTGCTGCCCAGCACGTGCACGTCGGTGTTCTCGTCCACGGTGGCACCGGTGCCCAAGCCGCCGCCAAACACCATGTTGCGTATTACGCCGGCCGTTATCACCACGTGGGGCGATTGCTGCCTGCCGGTGCCCACGCCGTCGCCGTAGGGGGCGTTGTTGCCGCCACCATACACGTTCTCCATCTCGCCGCCGTTGATATTCACGCGCACCGTGCCCTGGGGCTTGCCACTGACGTTGTTGCAGCCGAATACGGAGCCTCTAATATCGGGTCCTTTGCCGAGGGCTGCCGCCGATTCGGCGCTGCAGTCCGCGTCGCCCACCGTCACCGTGACATTGCCATACACGTGGGCCTCATGGGCGGCAGTGCCATGCCCACCGCCATACACGTCTCCTTTCACCGTTCCTCGGTGCACGCTCACGGTGGTGCTTCGACTGCCGGAATAATCAGTTCCGTTCACCGTGCCTTCCTCGCTGCCGCCATATACGTCTGTGCCTATGGTGGGCTGGGTGTTTTCCGTAACGCAAGATGCCGTCTGCGCTTTGCCTATCGTCACAGCCACGTCTCCCGTCACTCTCGTCTCATGGCCTCTGCCGCCGCCATACACGCTACCCTTCACCTCGCCGCCTGTCACTTCCACAATAGCACCCGTCTGTGCTGTGCCTGAAATCGTTCCTGTAGTATTACTGCCACCATACACGCTGCCTTCCACGACCCCGCCTCGCACATACACGCGCGTGGTGGCGCCGCCTTTCATGTTACTGCCGCCATATACGCTCTCTTTTATCCTCCCGCCCAGTATATATACGTTGCCCTGGAACTGTGCGTAGCCTCGGTTGCCGCCGGCATATACGTTCTTCATTACAAGGGCATCATCGGCCACCACCACCGTGGTGTTGTTTACCCGGCCTGTTGTTGCCTGAGTGTTGCCGCTGCCAGCACCGAAGATATTACCCCCACGGGAAAAGCTTATGCTGTCTTGTGCGCCGCTCGTTTTTCCCACAATGGCATTGCCGCCCACATAGATGTAGGTATTCGACGGCAGCGTGCCACCCGATTGGGCGGGGTCGGTGCCATTGCACCCACCTGCTACCCAACCTCTTATATGACCACCCGTGATAACATATTTTCTATGCCCGCTGGCGGCGGCGAAAGCGCCGGCGCCATACACAGAGCCACGCACCAGGCCGCCCTTCATGCGAAAATAGAAAGAAAGCTCATTGGCATTGTTGTTTGTATCTATGCCGCCGGCTATGTTGCACAGCTCGCCGCCTTGCATCTCCAGATAGCGGTAACCTGGATAACGTTGTTCTCCGCCGGTGCTTACATAGAACGACTCGTGTGCGTGCGCCATTATTCTGCCGTCATCGGTTCTGGCAAATTTCGCATCAGTGTTGTTGGTCTGAAATTTACCGCTTTTGATAATGGCATGGAAGTTATGCGTCCCATTGTTACGATAGAAACTCCCATAACTCATATACATGTACCTCTTCAACTCCAGTAGAGCGTTGTTACCGTCGTTGGCCCTGTCGTAATCACAGCCCAGCACCAATTTTACGTTATTGTCTGTGCCACCGAAATAACTATACCCTGGGTTACTTTCTGTTCCGTTCAGTACCGACAGGTCATTGTAAACGCCGCTCTCTATCCTGATTGTGTAATTTACATTGTAGTTGTATGTATTACCATGACTAAATCCTCTTACATAATTGACGCAATAGTTACTGGAAGTGTTCACGATGCCTCTGCCCAGGCACAGGTAATGGTTGTTTGCAGTATATGTCCCTGCCCGATTGATGTTGATGTATTCGAACTTGGTGTCTGCGTAGCAGGTGAAATTGCCACCGATATTGATATTGCCGCTCCCGGCCGCTGTACCGTCGGGGTAGCGCATGGAGATGGTGACGTTTTTCTGAGACATATTAGCTACGGCTGACGTGGAAGAACCTCCACCCGTGACGACCACGAAATTGCGCTCAAAGCTGTTGCTGGAAGAGAGAGTACCACTGGCGAGGGCCCGCTTTAAATTGGATGCCGTGGTTGTCACCACACTTGCTTCTGCCCACTGCGCGGTGAACTCCACTGTCATCGCGATGGCATTCACGCCAGGGGTGGCGGAAGGGGTAAAAGTAATGTCGGCCTCTTTGCCGTCCACGCTTACTGAAGTACCGGCGCCTAGGCTGCTGGCGCCGCCGGTGATACCGGTGAGCTTCCAGCCGTTGAAGCCATAGTATTTCTTGTTGGTACCGCTGCCAGTGGAGGGACGTTTGCTGAAAGGATTGGC
>CAMURW010000031.1 GCA_947097635.1 uncultured Bacteroidales bacterium | reverse complement strand
TAGGACAAAGGGCGTATGGGGAAAAGTGAGAGGTAAATAGTTGCAGGCAAATAATCATTCGCTATTGCTCCTTGGCTCTGGCGGAAGCCAGGAATAGGCAGAGGAAGAGGGTGCAGAAGACACCGCCGGCAAGGGTCTCGAGGGTGTCCTCGCTGACGAAGCTGATGAGGATGATGCAGATGTTTGCCATCAGCAAGGGAGGCTGAAACATCCTGTGGCGCACAAAGGCGCGGACGAAAAAGAACGCGATGATGGAAAAGCCCAGGATGCCGAATGTGATGAGCCAGGTGAGATACTGGCTGTGCGTGTGCTTGCTCGTGGTGACCAGCACGCTGCCTTGCTGCTGTAGCTGATGGTGCAGAGCGTCCACCACGTCGCCGGTGCCGGTGCCGAAGAGAGGATGCTGGCGGAATGCCTGCCACCCAGCTTTCCACAGCTCGAACCGTTGCAACGTACTGAAGCCGCTCACGGCATGGGCCTTGCAGTAGTTCTCCTTTTCGAACAGCATCACGTAGATCATCCTTTTGATTCCATGCTGGGTGTAGGCGGGATTTTCCACCCCTTGTTCCACCTGACGAACATCGGCATCCGTTAGCTGCCACACGCCCACGCTGTCTTTGGTGAGGCCTTTGGCGTTGAGGTAGCGTATCAGTATGGAATAGTAGGGGTAACCGTTGTCGGAGATGCTGTCGGCCGGTAGCTTGCTGCGGCGGTTCCATTCGTTGCACAGTTCCTCCTTGCAGACGTAGTTGTTCACGTAGTTGCCGCTCTCTATGATGCCGTCGCAGGCATGCTCGAAAGGACGTCCGCCGGCCGTCTTTTCTGCCAGGGGTGCTAGCGCCAGAGGCGACAGGCGATAGTAACTCTTCATGTTGCCCACCACAGTCAGGGTCATTGTGGCTGCCACAGCCAGCCACAATGACAGCATCGTCCATTTCACTGGTTTGGCATAGATGCGACGCCAATACACCATGAGCATCACAATGGCGGTGACGAAGAGGATGACGAATGCTGTATAGCTCTGTATCAGCAGCAGAAACGCCACGAACCATGCCACTGCCAGCATGCAAACGATGGAGATCCAGTCGAAGTGCCTCCTGCCCATCACGGCGAAAGAAGCCTGTAGGCTGCGCAGCATGTCTGCCGGAGTCTTATGTGCCACAAGTCCGCCTTGTTGCGCTTTCTTGGCGTAATAGTTGTAGGCGGGCTCGAATGCCCAGCCCAGCAGGATGCAGATGGCGAAGCAAAGGTTGAGGGCGAAGCGGATATGTGAGATGCATGGCACTATTTCGCGGTAGGGTAGGGAGGGGTGGCTGAGGTAGCGCACCAGACCGATGATGGTGACGACGAAGATGGTGGCGACGTAAACCATCAACAGGCGTCGCACGTGGTTGCCCTTGAGCGGCGGCGTGGTGAGTATGACCAACGGCAGCACTATCACAGGTAGGAAGCGGCGCATGTAGTCGATGCCATATACCAGGTTGTGGCTCCAGAAAAGACCAGCAACCACAGCTGCCGTCAGTGCCAGGAAGGCCTGCAGCAGATAGTTGCCGCGAAAGTTCCGGAACTTGCCTTGCCAGTTCCATTCCAGCACCCAGTTGACCAGCAGGAATACCCAGCACATGTTGGTGACATAAGTTGAGGTGGTCATGCTTATCGCCAGCGCGAACAGCAACACGATATAGATGATTCTATGTGTCTTCTGACGTTTCAAGGTAATGAAAAGATTTTGCAGCATTCCCACTTCGCACTGGGGCGGAGGGGCGTGCTATTTCTTGATGTTTAGTGTGTCCTTGTAGCCATCCTTGTCCATGAGTACTGCTATGGCTTTCGTCACGCAGGGGTCTTCGGCCAGCGAGCCTTCTATGCGCCCTTTCTGATAGTAGTACCGGCTCAGTATCTCGCCTTTCAGCAGCATGCTCACTTGCGGGCGGAACTGGTCCAGGTCGTGCGACTTGGCAATGGCCAGCTGCTGCTCCAGCACGCCGAGTTCGTCGTTGATGCTGTCCAGATAGCACTCGTCCTTGGCCATTTTGCGCACCTCGTCGATGATGCGTTCCGTGGCGGTCTTGTACTCGTAGTTCTGTTTGGCAAGGAAGTTCTTGAAGTCGTTGTAGATCTCGTCGGTAATAGCGAAGTCGGCGGCAGCGGGGACGGTGGGGTGCTGGGCGGCATACTGTGTGGCATAGTCGAAGATGAGGAACTTCTGCATTAGCGTCACTTCCAGCATATTCATGTATTCCATGGGTATGTCCACATCGGGTTCTATGCCAAAGCCATCGTATACTGTGCGCCCGTTGCGTGTCTTGAAGGCGGTCTTCAGGCTGTCTGGCACTGTCAGGGGGCGTCCGTTCTCGTCGCGGTGTGCGTAGTCTATGGCCTGTACGCAGCGTCCGCTGGGAATGTAGTATTTGCTCACTGTCACCTTCATCTGGGTATTGTATTCCATGGGCAGCACATTTTGCACCAGCCCTTTGCCGAGCGTGCGGCTGCCGATAACCACGGCGCGGTCCAGATCCTGTAGGCTGCCGCTCACGATCTCGCTGGAGCTGGCACTGCTGCCGTCCACCAGCACGGCGAGGGGGATGTTAAGGTCGGCGGGTTGCTGTGTGGTGTAGCTTTTGGTGTTGCGCGATGCTGTCTTACCTTTGGTCTCCACTATCATTTCGCCGCGTTTCACGAAGATGTTCACCAAATCCACTGCCTCGTTCATTAGTCCGCCTCCGTTGCCGCGGAGATCCAGTATCACTCCCTGTAGGTGGGGGTTGTCCTGCTTCAGCTTCTCGAAAGCCTGCCGTACCTGTACGGCGGCACCTTGTGTGAACTCGTTGAGCTTGATGTATCCTATCTGCGAGCCTTTCACGATGCCATAGTATGGCACTGCGGGAAACTTTACTTTTTCGCGCTTCAGCGTCTTGGTGAAGGTTTTTCCGTCGCGTTCCAGCTCCACCTCCACAGTGGTGCCCGCTTGTCCGCGCAGCTTCTCGCTGATGTCGCCCACCTTTTTGCCCGCCACGCTTTCGCCGTCGATGCTCACATAGCGGTCGCCGGCCTTGATGCCTGCTTTCTGTGCCGGGAAGCCTTCGTAGGGCTCTGCCACATAGATGCTGTCGCCTTTTTGGTGGATGAGGGCTCCTACACCGCCATATTCACCCATCAGTTGCAGCTTCACGTCTTCTATGCTGCTCTCGGGGAAGTAGTTGGTGTAAGGATCCAGGTTGGCGAGCATGGCGTCGATGGCGATCTTCATGGTCTTGCCAGGCTCTATATCGTCCACATAGTAGGTATTGATGTTTTTATAGACATTGGCGAAGATTTCCAGGTTCTTGGCTATCTCGAAACCACGGTCGCCTGCCACATCGTCTTTGGTCTGCGCCGTTCCCAGCAGGGGCAACAAGCATAGTAGCGGCATGAAAAAGAATTTCTTCTTATTGAGCATATTTTTAGTATGAAATAATATGAATATCGTCTCTTCTGCAGGACGCCAGTCCTACTGGAGAACAAACATAATATATATTACGTAGATGGGTGTGGTTTAGTATGTGCTTTGGTAGAAAAAATGTAGCGGAATGCTTGGAACGCCCATCCCCTACACATCCTTCGCCGTTACCTTGTTGGGCGAGACATACCACACTATGTCGAAGGCCTGGAGCGTTTCGCTGGCAGTGGGGTTCGTTATATACAGTTCGTTTCGCTGGATGGCAATAACAAGGGCGTTGAAACGTCGCTGGAAGTTGCTGTCTCTCAGCGCTACGCCCACCAGGGGACTGTCGGGCTCTATGATGTTGCAGCCGATGTTCAGTTCGTTGTCGCTATGGTCGTGAATCAGCATGTCTGGTTCCACTTCCACGTCGTGGCGTAGCAGGGATAGCTGCATGTCGCTGCCGAGGAAGGTGATGCGGTCCATAGGCATTATGGGTGTGTCCTTGTCGGGTAGATCATGGATTTTACCTGCACGCTCCACGCTCACCACATTTACCTTGTATTTGCCCCGGATGCCGCTAATGGCAAGCGTCTTGCCGACCAAGGGGCTGTAGGGCGACACGGTCATGCGCTCCATCTGGAAGCTCTTCTCCAGTTCGGGCGGTATGACAAAGCTTTGCTGCGCCTGGCGCGAGTTGAAGTTGGTGACGAAGTGCTCTTCTATCTTGCGGTAGCTTCGCACGGCCCTGCGGCTGAGCGGCAGGGCGATGAATGCCGCTGCGGAGAACACTATCACCAAGCCCACGGCCGGATGTATCCAGCTGCTGATGACGAAGCCCACAGCCACAATGGCCAGAAAGTCGCGCAGCAGCATGAAAGCAATTACTATTGCTTGGCTGTGCCGGTGTTCTTGCAGCATCTCGTGGATGGCGTGGCGGTTGTTGTTCTTGGCCATCAGTGCCCATAGGAAGGGCGTTAGTATTAGCAATGTCGCCACACAGCCTATCAGGTTGCCCCAGAAGGAGGGAGGGCCGCCTGAGGTTACAAAGAGGTGGTTGACAAAAGGCTTCAGCAGCCCTATGCTCAGCATTGCCAACGCCGCTACGATGATGCTATAGATGAGTATGCAGGTGAGCTGCTTGCGGAAGAAGGTCTTGAGACTTTCTTCCGACTTGTCGCTGTTGGCGTTTAGGCTGTAGCGCGTTAGCACGTCCAGTAGCTTCTGCGGCATCACCCGCAACAGCACATTGGTGTAAAAGCCATCGGCACCTTTTATCATGTAGGGCGTCGCGAAGGTGGTAAGGACGCTGACGCTGACGATGATGGGGTAGATGTGCGGCCCTATCACGTGAAACGAGTTGCCCAGACTGGCTATGATGAAGGAGAACTCGCCTATCTGGCAGAAACAGAAGCCGCTCTTCACAGCCATCTGCAGAGGCTTGCCGCTGATGAGGATGCCAGTGGTGGCAGCCATGGGCTTAAAGAGCACCACGGTTGCCGCTATTGCCAGCACGGGACACCAGTATTGCGCCAATATCTTGGGATCCACCAGCATTCCTACGCCGACAAAGAAGACAGCGCCGAAGAGGTTCTTGATGGGGGTGACAACGCGATGTATGGCATCGGCCTCGATGGTCTCTGCCAGTATGGCTCCCATCACAAAGGCACCCAGTGCCATGGAAAAACCCGCCGCGTCTGCCATTACCACCATTAGGAAACAAAGGCCTACGGCAACGATGCAAAGGGTCTCTTCTGTCATGTACTTGCGCATCCAGCGCAGGAAAGTGGGGATAAGATAGATGCCGAAGACGAACCATACAACCAAAAAGAATACCAGTTTCAGGAGGCTCAGCGCCAGTTTGACGCCATCGAAGCTGTGGCTTACGCTTAGCGTGCTCAGCAGCACCAGCAGCAACACTGCCACCAGGTCTTCCACCACCAGGACGGCAGTGGCGGTGCTTACGAACTTTTGCTGCTTCAGCTTCAGGCCGTCGAAACTCTTGATGATGATGGTGGTGGAGGAGATGGATAGCATACAGCCCAGGAAGATGCACTCCATGTTGCACCAGCCGAGGATGTTGCCCACAGTGAAGCCTATGAGGAACATGATGAGTAGTTCCGTGAGGGCGGTGATGGGTCCAGTGAATCCTACCTTCGTCAGCTTCTTGATGCTGAATTCCAGACCCAGTGAAAACATGAGGAACACGATGCCGATGTCGCTCCACACATGAACGTTGGCTGGGTCCTTCACGGCTGGAAACCACGGGAAATAGGGACCTATGAAGAAACCTGCCACGATATAGCCCAGCACCAGGGGCTGCTTGAGCCATTTGAAGATAACAGTGATAATGCTTGCCGTCACCAGGATGATGGCGAGATCCATGAATATAGGAGGCAACGAGGACATGATGTCATCTTTTTACTGTCTTTTTTGAGGATGCAAAGATACAATTATTTTTGCAAATGCAACAAATAAGATGCAGTTGTATTATTTTTTGTATTTTTACATTGTCATTCGCTGTGTGCGAAGAAATTGCAACGTATTTATTAACATAGTGTTACATTTAAATGACAAGACAAGACTGGATTCTTATTTTGTGCGTAGTGGTAGTGCTGACACCTTTTTTCATCCCCGCCACAGGCTTCCTGAGAGCCTTTAATAGTCTCACTGCCAACTATCCTTTCGTGATGAGCTTCTGTAAATTTGCTATCCTCAGCACGCTGGGCGAAATGATAGGCTTGCGCATTCGCAAGGGCCACTACAACGAGACAGGCTTCGGCATTGTGCCGCGCATGATGGTGTGGGGCTTCTTGGGCATGAGCATCGCTATGGCGATGATGATTTTCAAGAGTGGCATCCCCGTGGTGCTGGGCACCATTGCCAGCAGGGCGACAGGCCGTCCCGAGGTCATACAGACCATGCAGCAGGCATTCGTCGGAGACCTCTCGTGGGGAAAAGTGGGGGTGGCATTCTGCGTCAGCGTGACGATGAACAGCATCTTCGCGCCGGTAATGATGACGTTCCACAAGATGACGGACCACCACATCTTGGCAACAGGAGGCACCGTCCGTGGCTTGCTGAGCCGCATGAACTATGCTGCCACTCTGAAAGAACTGGACTGGGACACACAGTGGAACTTTGTCTTTAAGAAAACCATACCCCTTTTCTGGTTTCCAGCCCACACCCTCACATTCTTGCTGCCGGCCAGTATGCAAGTGCTCTTCGCAGCAGTGCTGGGAGTGGCACTGGGAGTGATACTGGCATTGGCAAACAATAGAAAGTAAGGCTTTGGAATGAGACGTATACAAATCATCTTTTCCCTAAGTCTGCTATGCTGCACTTTTGGCGCACAAACGCAGGCACAGACATCCCACAGAGGATTCGCATTACACGGCTTCGTGAACCCCCACATGTTTGTGGACAGTCGTAAGGTGGTGGCAGGACGTGAGGATATGATGCTGTTCTTCCCCAAGCCAGTGTTGCCGGATGCCGATGGCAAAGACCTGAACGCTACGGCAGCACTGAAGATGATGAGTATCACCGCACGCCTGAACCTCACAGTGAAGGGGCCCGATGTGCTGGGAGCCCAAACCTGTGCCTTCATCGAAGGCGACTTCACAGGAAGCACGGATGCTACCATCAACAACCTGCGACTGCGCCACGCCTATATAGACCTGCAGTGGCAACGCCATAGTTTGCTGATGGGGCAATATTGGTATCCCATGACAGTGCATGAAGTGATGCCAGGCACCAATCCCCTGAACATGGGTGCACCATTCCATCCCTACGCGCGCTACGACCAGTTGCGCTATACCCGCCGGCAGGGCAAGTGGGAAGCAGTGGCAGTGGCAGCTTTCCAGTTGGACAATAAGAGCAAGGGACCCGCGGAGAGCGTCGCAACAGGCACAAGCACCATTGGCAGCACAACCTTCCAAAGCCACAGTCTGGTGCCGGAGGTGAACCTGCAGCTGCGCTACAAAGGCGAGAGGCTGTTTCTGGGTGCTGCCGCTAATATGCTCACTCTGCGGCCTCGCAACTACGTATTCGACACCAACGGCGGCAAGCATGCCACTCACTGCAACGTCATCACCTTTGCCTACAGCCTCTTCGGCAGCTATCGTTTTGGCGGATGGGCGCTGAAAGCACAGACGCTGCTCAACGACAATCTTTACGAGAGTTGCACCATGGGCGGATACTACGAGCAGAGGAAACTGGTGGGCGACACGTACCGCTATGACTACGAGAGCTGGACATACACCACTGCCTGGCTGGATTTTGGCAGAACTAGCGGTACATGGAGGCCAGGCATATTTCTGGGCTATGCCGTGAACAACGACTTCTCCCGCCTTGTAGGCCTAAAAAACGCTGATGTGGCAGTGTATGGCAGGGGCTGCGACATCAAGAAGATGTACCGCATCCAGCCACGCCTGGTCTATCGTACCGACAAAGGGCTGATGTTCCAGGCCGAGGCAGAATATAGTGCTGCACTCTACAACAATCCTCTTGCCGCCACCCCGCAGACCGACGAATGGGCAGGCAACCTGCGCCTCTCTCTCAGCGCTGTATATTCCTTTTAGACTTCTTAGGCTCTTAGGCCTCCTCTTCATATTACACATCCCCTTATGAAAACCAATTTTCATTCCCATTCTCACTATTGCGATGGCAAAGGCGAGCTGCGCGACTACGTGGAATATGCCATTGCACACGGCTTCGACCAACTGGGCTTCAGCGGACATGCTCCTATGCCCATCGACGACGGTGCCTGCATGAGCATGGCAAACTACGAACGATATATTGCCGACGCGCGAGTGCTGCAAAAGGAGTATGCCAGCAACATACAGCTGTTCCTGGGTCTGGAGATAAACTATGTGCCCGGCATACAGGAAGATTTCGAGCCGCTCATTCGGAAAGGCAACTTGGACTACTGCATAGGCAGTGTGCATCATGTGAACGACCCCGGCGACCCTTTGAACCTGTGGATGATAGACGGCGGCAGGCAAGAAGTGTACGATGAAGGGCTGCAGCGTGTATTCGGAGGCGATATGAAGCGCGGGCTCACGGCATTCTTCCATCAAAACTGCGCCATGATAGAGCGCAACCGTCCCACCATTGTCGGTCACTTCAACAAAATAGTGATGCATAACCGAGACCGTTATTTCCGCGAGGACGACAAATTGTACCTTGACTTGGCTTATGAGACCATCCAGCTTATCGCGGAAACAGGCTGTCTGTGCGAGATGAACACACGTGGCATCTACAAGAAGCGCCACGGCGACTATTACCCTAGTCGTAACCTGCTGCGCTACATGAAAGAAAAGCATGTCCCGGTTGTCGTGAGCACGGATGCGCACGAGCCTTCCAATTTAGACCTCTTTGAGGGAGCCTATGACTTCCTGCGGGAGATAGGATACAAAGAGGTGATGTTCAGCATTCGCTGAAAAGTATTCTTTTTGCTAACGGCGGTTTTGCTACTCGTTGGCACTAATCTCGTGGAGGTTCTCCCGAATCATCTCTTTCAGGTACTTCATTATCTGAACATCGTTGATAGGCATACCGTTCAGGACCTCTTTTACTTCTGCCGTGTCGAAGGTGTACTCACCCTGGTTGGTGATGTAGTGCATTACGATGTGTATGTCCTCGTGTGCGCCGCACAGCATCACAATGGTGCCAGCCAGGTCGCCCATGGGGGGACGATCCCAGTTGTTGTGCTCGAACCAGAAATGTAGTTTGGTGCCTATGCCAGGTTCGCTTTGCAACTCTGTGCCGCCATTGCAGCGCTCTGTGTTTTGCTTGATAAGGGGCAGCCCCAATCCCACTTTCCGGGTGGTGCGAGAAGTGGTGTAGGGATCCATGACGTGCGACATCAGTTCTTTCGACATGCCTTTGCCATTGTCTTCTATGGTGAAGTCGAAGATGTTGCCGTTTTTGTCGTCGTGGATGGTCAGGATGACATCTTTGGAATTGGCGGCGGTGGAGTTCTCCATCAGGTCGTAGACATGCATGGACAGTTCTTTCATAGGGGAAAGATATTAAGGTATTAAAGTATAATCGCTATATGTGTTTGCATTGATGGTGATATTAATGGTTTCATTTGCATGAATTCCGCAAACCAGGTTCTTGCGTAATCTTGCAGAGTGGATCCGGGTATTTCTTGTGAACGGCGCAGTAGTAGGCGGTATTTTCTGCTTGCATCGGAGACATCCAAAATCAAAGACATCCAAAATCAAAGGATAAGCAGAAAACGCGTCAGGTGACTTAGGACTATGTGCGCAAGTGTCATCCAAGTTCTGTGTACCTCATAGCGTGTCCGCGTTTTGCTTGCGTCGGGCTTGTGTCGGGACTTTCCGACCCATTCCCGACCCATTCCCGACCCATGTCCGACCCATGTCCGAAAAAGAATTTGCATGTTAGAAGGGTGGCTTGGGGAAGTCCAGGATTTGCAGCTCTTTGGGCTTGTCGGCCAAGATGAAGCGCACCAACGTCGCCACTTTGTGGAAGCCTTGCCGTCCTGCCGCACCGGGATTGATGTATAGCAGTTGGTGCTGTTGGTCATACATCACGCGGAGAATGTGGCTGTGGCCGCACACAAAGATGTAGGGCTTTTCCTGGTCGATGACGGGCAGTATGCCGTGGTCATAATGCCCGGGGTAGCCGCCGATGTGAGTCATCAGGATTCTGTGACCTTCGCGTACGAAGATCTGGTGGCGAGGAGCCTCGAAGCGTACTTCCAGCCCGTCGATGTTGCC
>CAMURW010000030.1 GCA_947097635.1 uncultured Bacteroidales bacterium | reverse complement strand
GGGATTTCGATGTGTCTTTAGGATTTTGTCAACTTTACAAGTTTTTTCCGATGCCTCTCTTGTTTAAGGCTTGATGGAAGCGGCGGGCATTGGCTTTATGTTCGTCCAGGGTGCGGGCGAAATTATGGTGGCCGCTGAAGTCTTCTTTGGCGCAGAAATAGAGGTAATCGCTCTGCACTCCGCTCAGCACGGCGTCTATGCTGGCAACGGAGGGTATGCAGATAGGTCCTGGTGGCAGTCCGGCGTGGCGATAAGTATTGTAGGGGCTGTCGCTGTCCATCATGCTGCCGCTGACGCGTCTTATCGCGAAGTCGCCGACGGAGAACTTCACAGTGGGGTCGGCCTGCAGTGCCATTCCTTTGTGCAGCCGGTTGAGGTACACGCTAGCGATAAGAGGTTTCTCGTCATTTTGGTTGGTCTCCTCTTCCACTATGCTGGCCAGCGTCAGAACCTCGTTGGCGGTGAGTCCCACGTCCTTCAGCTTACCACGCCGCAGGCTGTTCCAGAATCGGTCGCTCTCTTTCTTCATGCGTTCCAGCAGTTCGTCGGGCGAAATGGTCCAATACACTTCGTAGGTGTTCTGGATAAACATTCCTATGAAGCTTTCCACGGTATAGCCGTATGTTTCGGCCGTAGCGGGGTCGTTGAGACGCACCAGCATACTGTCGGCGCAAAGTTCCAACTTCTTGTCCAGAAAGTCGCAGAGGCTCTGTTTCGTGCGATGTTTGTTTATGGTGACACGTACTGGGTCCTGCGACCCGCTGTACAGCTTATGTATCACTCTCACCACCCCCATGCCGGGCTCCAGCTTGTAACATCCAGGCCTCACATGCCCGTCCAGTCCTCTCAGCTTCGCCAGTCGTTTAAAGACCGTACGGTTCTGCAGACACCCGTGTGCCTCTAGCGAGTCCAGCAGCTGAGGGTAAGTGGTGCCGGTGGGAAGACATATGTGCTGTGTCTCTGTGGCGCTGATGCGCTGGTGGCGTAGCGTTAGGTGGGCCACGGCAGCGAGCACAGCCATCGCCAGAAAGATGTACAGCAGCCATTGCACCCACTTGTGCGCCAGGGAGGCAGCAATTGCCGCACTATTGTGAGGAGTCGAAGTTCTATTCATTTACTATTTTTTCTATTAGTAGAAAGTCTCGGGGGCATACAGTATCTCGCACCTACAACGTCTTCTGCACCGCCACGGCATCCTCGTAGTGGCCGTTGACATAAAGCCAGTCCTTACGCCGCCCTATCTCTTCATAGCCGCAGCGGCGCAGCATGGTACGGCTGGCTGTGTTGCTTGCCGCCACGTCGCACCACAGCACATGTATCTGCAACTCGGCGCGGCAATATTCCTCCAGCGCCGCCATCATCGCAATGCTGTAGCCTTGTCCGCGCAGCTGGTTGTCCACCAGCACGCCGAAGCCGGCGTGGTGGTGGTAGGGGTCGAAGTCGTAGATTTCCACGAAGCCCACCGTTACGTCACCGTCCACAGCCATCAGACGTTGCTGGCGTGAGGCATACACATCCTCGTTTTCGGCGCTGAGGATAAACTGCGTCAGTTCATGGCGGCTATACAGACGATGTTCCGTGCTGCTGTCCTTCTCCGACGCATTCTCCCAGCGGTAGAGGTGTTCTAAGTCATCGGGCTCCATGGCCCTCAATGTCACGGTTTTCATGTTGTAAATCATTAAACGAAGTATGAGCCACGCAACGATAACGCCACGAGGCTCATATTCATTGACAAAAACAAGCTACCGATAGTCGCCTTTTCCTCCGCTTCCCTTATGAAGCGCGGTGGGGCGACGGGCTAGCAGCAAACGTGTTACCTGGTGCGGACAGGGGGACTCGAACCCCCACTCCGTGAAGAACTAGATCCTAAGTCTAGCGCGGCTACCAATTACGCCATGTCCGCAGGTGTAGATGCCATGCATCCTGAAACACACCATCCTCGAAAAAGCGACGCACAAGGATGATTCTCCATCGTTTTCTACAAGTCGTCAACCGTTCGCATAGGGATAAAAAGCACATTATCAGGCTATTGCCACAGTATGGCATCGCTATAACGAGAATGCAAAGGTAATAACTTTTCCCGACGTGGCAAAAAAACTTTCCAAAATTCGATAAAAATGACGAAGTCTGCTAAATTATTCCTTACGGAAATCTGCAAATGAATATTCGAAAAGTGTCCTAATCGCAAAGCTTATGTGATGCGACGGGCTCCCTATGGTTCAAGCGCAAGGCTGGAAACAAATATCGAGCCGCCTCGCCTCTTGGAGGACTGCACGCGGACCATCCTAACCACATTCTCGAACAGTTCGGAAAGATGTCGCCACTACGCCCCGCTTGTGCTGAGGCTGCGTCAGGACTTTCTGGCTCATCCCCGACCCATCCCCGACTCATCCCCGACCCATTCCCGACCCATCCCCGACTCATCCCCGACCCATTCCCGACCCATCCCCGACCCATTCCCGACTCATCCCCGATAGACAAAGCACATGAGGAGGCTTGCCGACACGACTGAACAAGACCCGGACAGTGTACTGACATACTATGGCGACAAGATAACGAGCGGGAAAGCCGAAGACATAAACAACAGAATCAAGGCTATCAAGAGACAAGCGTATGAGAACATCCCAAACGGCACAGGCTTCTCTACTTATTTCGGATGAACATATCCTCCATGTACCGCACGAACCGGACCTCCGTCCTGGAACACTCTTGACCTTATTTGCTCCTAAACATGTTTTTTGTTGTCTTTTGCATACCGGCGTGGCGCTTGGTACTTGAGTCTACATTTCTCTGCGTTCCAATCGTCCATGCAATAAAATACGACCTACGGCGTTAGCACAGGCATGAAACGTATTGTAACCATTTTATTGGCACTGCTGATGATAGCTCCCTCTGCCAGTGCGCAACGTAAGAAGAGAAAACAGAGCGACAAACAGGACACCATGGCTGCCGCTTTCGAGAACATAGAGCAGGTGTATGGTCAAATTTTCGAGAATTATGTCGTAGAACCCAATATGATACGCGAGAGCGAGGAGGCGATAGCGGGCATGCTGAAAGCGCTGGACCCCCATTCCGCATTCATACCGGAACGCGACGTGAAACGTGTGAACGAGGGACTGGAAGGCTCCTTCAGCGGCATAGGCATCTCGTTTCAGATTGTGGAGGACACCATCAGCGTGAATGAAGTGATAGTGGGAGGACCTAGCGAGAAAACGGGGCTGATGAGGGGCGACAAGATACTAAAGGTGGACAACCTGACGGCCACAGGCGACAGCATCAACTCCAACTGGGCACGGCAGCACATGCGCGGCAGCAAGGGAAGCAAGGTGACGCTGACAGTGCGGCGCAACAACGGCAAAGAGCCCCTCGCCTTCGTGATAACGCGCGACGACGTGCCCTTGCGTTCCGTGGACTACTGCATGATGCTGAACGACACGGTGGGATATATACGTCTGACCAAGTTTTCGCGCACGTCGGCAAACGAAGTAGACGAGGGTATCGCCAAGCTGCAGAAACAAGGCATGAAGGCTCTCGTCTTCGACCTGCGCGGCAACAGCGGCGGATTTCTGGACATCGCACACTTGGTGGCCAGCGAGTTCCTTCCTGCACGCCGGCTGGTGGTATACACGGAAGGACGCAAGCAGAAACGGCAGGATTTCCTCAGCCGCAGAGGCGGGCGCTTCACTACAGGCCGCTTGATGGTGCTGGTGGACGAATATAGCGCCAGCGCCAGCGAAATAGTGAGCGGAGCCTTGCAGGACTGGGACCGCGCCACGGTGGTGGGGCGCCGCACCTTCGGGAAAGGGCTGGTGCAGCGTATGTACACACTAAAGGACGGCTCGCAGCTGCGGCTCACCACCGCGCGCTACTACACGCCTTCGGGGCGCTGCATACAGAAGCCCTACGATGCCAAGCACGACTACAGCAAAGACCTGTACAACCGCTATCGGCACGGCGAGCTCTTCAACGTGGATTCCATCCACCTGCCCGACTCGCTGAAATACAAGACCTCGAAGGGCCGCACGGTGTATGGCGGGGGAGGCATTATGCCAGACATATTCGTGCCGCTGGACACCACGCGGCTGAGCAGCTATTTCGTCAACGTAAGAGCGAGGGGCTTCATACAGGAAATGACTTTCGAATGGGCCGACCAGCGTCGTGGCGTGTGGGCGCAACGTCCGGTGGAGGACTTCATGCAAGCCTACGACACCTTCGGCGTCGACAGCCTCTTTGCCCGCTATTGCCGTCAACGCCGCGTGCATGTTCTGCCGGAAGGCGACACGCTGTCGCAGCGCAGGGTGGGGGAAGACACATTATATTATTACGGCACCGATGCCATGAGCATGCAGTATCTGCACGACGTGCTGCAGGCCACCATAGCCCGCCACCTGTATGGCGAGACCGCCTATTTCGCCGTGATGCGCAAATACGACGATGCCATGAAAGCGGCTTTGAGGCATCTGTAACGTATGGCTTGCCCGTGCTGTTCTTCATGAATTTGGCATCACGTTGTCAGTTTTTGTCATGTTTTGCCCTGCCATGGCGTGACATTTTGTCGCGTGGTGACATAGTGTCACCCTCTTTTCGGCCTTTCTCGTCGTTGGCATGCTTTTCGCATATTTAGTATCCGTCAGCGCTGTTGCAAAGATGCGAAAATATTTTGCAACAACGACGCTGAAAAAAGATTAGTAAACTAAATAAAGCATAACAATCATGAAAATTCAACCATTAGAAGACCGCGTTTTGATTGAACCGGCAGAAGCAGAAGAGAAAACCGCATCGGGAATCATCATACCCGACACGGCAAAAGAAAAACCCCAAGAAGGCGTTGTCGTGGCCTGTGGCCCTGGCACCAAGGATCATCCCATGGCTGTCAAGGAAGGCGACCGTGTGCTGTATGGCAAATACAGCGGCACCGAGCTGAAACATGAAGGCAAGACCTATATGATAATGAAAGTAAGCGACATCTACGCCAAGATGTGAAAGAGGTAGCAAAATTTATTATACCATAATGTTTTTATGGTGACTTGTGCTTCTTTCACTGGATGCGAGAATATTGGCTTTAACAAAGGAAGGCGGATACGATGAAGAGTAATATTCATAATTACCTTTTGGCAATTGCGGCAGTGGCATCGGTATTTGTGCTATCATGCCAACACAGCTCTTCAAGACCTCCGGTAGGTACGTATAGCGTCAATGTATGATACCAACCAATTAAATGCCTAAATGCTATAGAAGTCTCGTACGATAGCCTGGCATTCTTTGACAAGACAGGATGCTACTATAAGCAAAAATCCATGTGGGCCGATAGCACAATAATCATAGAAGATGAAGACCATAAGATGAAGACCATAAGTGGGACACCCTCCCCTACAGGAGGAATAGCAACAATCTTCTTTCGGAAATCCAATATGGTTAATTAACACTTAAACTTCAAAAAGAAAAATAAAATTATCATGGCAAAAGAAATAGTTTTCAATAATGATGCCCGCGAACAACTCCGCAAAGGCGTGAATGCGCTGGCAGACGCAGTGAAAGTTACCCTCGGCCCCAAAGGTCGCAATGTGGTGATAG
Organism: uncultured Bacteroidales bacterium; assembly: GCA_947097635.1. Classification (GTDB taxonomy): domain Bacteria; phylum Bacteroidota; class Bacteroidia; order Bacteroidales; family P3; genus Colimorpha. Next base: position 4,666 of record CAMURW010000030.1, on the reverse strand, counting down.
ATAAAAAATTCGGTGCCCCTCAGGTGACTAAGGACGGTGTTACCGTGGCTAAGGAAATAGAGCTGAAGGACGGTATCGAGAACATGGGTGCCCAGATGGTGAAGGAGGTGGCCTCCAAGACCAACGACCAAGCGGGTGACGGTACCACCACCGCCACCGTGCTGGCACAGAGCATCGTGAACACGGGCCTGAAGAACGTTACCGCCGGTGCCAACCCCATGGACCTGAAACGCGGTATCGACAAGGCCGTGGAAGCCATTGTGAAAGACCTTAAGACCCGCAGTCAGGAAGTGGGCGGCGACATCAAGAAAATACGCCAAGTGGCCACCATCAGTGCCAACAACGACAGCAAGATCGGTGACATCATTGCCGAGGCTATGGAAAAGGTGTCCAAGGACGGCGTTATCACCATCGAGGATGCCAAGGGCATAGACACCACGGTGAAAGTGGTGGAAGGCATGCAGTTCGACCGCGGCTATATCAGCCCCTATTTCGTCACCGACACAGAAAAGATGGAGTGCCAGTACGACACACCCTACATCCTTATCTACGACAAGAAAATCAGCACCATGAAAGACTTGCTGCCGCTGCTGGAGAAGGAAGTGCAGACGGGTCGTCCGCTGGTGATTATTGCCGAGGATGTGGACAGCGAGGCTCTGGCAACATTGGTGGTGAACCGCCTGCGTGGCTCCCTGAAGGTGGCTGCCGTGAAGGCTCCCGGCTTCGGCGACCGCAGAAAAGAGATGCTGGAAGACATCGCCATCCTCACCGGTGGTACTGTCATCAGCGAAGAGAAAGGCTACAAACTTGAGGATGCCACACTCGACATGCTGGGACAGAGCGAGAAGATTACCATCGACAAGGACAACACTACCATAGTGAGCGGCAAGGGCGACAAGGAGATGATAAAGAACCGCGTCAACCAGATCAAGGCTCAGATAGAAAAGACCACTAGCGACTACGACAAGGAAAAGCTGCAGGAACGTTTGGCCAAACTGGCCGGCGGCGTGGCAGTCATCTATGTAGGTGCAGCTAGCGAGGTGGAGATGAAGGAGAAGAAAGACCGCTTCGACGATGCCCTGCACGCCACACGTGCTGCTGTGGAAGAAGGTATCATCCCCGGCGGCGGCACGGCACTCATCCGCGCCATATCGCAGCTGGATGCCCTGAAACCCGAAAATGAGGACGAGAGACTTGGTATCGAGATTATCCGTCGCGCCGTGGAGGAGCCTCTGCGCCTGATAGTGGAGAACGCCGGTTTGGAGGGCAGCGTGGTGGTGAACGAAGTGCGCAACGGCAAGGACGACTATGGCTATAACGCCCGCACCGAAAAGTTCGAGAACCTCCTCGCCAGCGGTGTCATCGATCCCACCAAGGTGACACGAATCGCTCTGGAGAATGCAGCCAGCATCGCCGGAATGCTCCTCACCACGGAATGCGTGCTCTGCGACATCAAGGAAGAGCAGCCTGCTGCAGTTCCCGCCGCCAACCCCGGCATGGGCGGAATGTACTAAGCTGCGCAACACACCCAGTTACTGGGTCGTTTCCCAACGAAAGTGACCAGTGAAGACAAACTGCTTAGATTATTCTTATCGAACAGAATGTAAAATAGCATAGAATATTGTAATATTGCTTCATGGTTTTGGGGCTATCTCCGCAATGGGGGTAGCCCTTTTTTCGTATGGTCCCCCCCCCCCGTCGAAGTGTCATCCTTTATTCGCTCTTTTTTTATCGCTAAACTGTTGATAATTATTGAGTATAGAGAGTTTTTTCGCAACAAAAAGTTGTCACGTGCCTTTTTTTTTGTATATTTGCATTTCTACTTTAAGAATATTGAGTACAAGAAAACATTATTTATCAGTTATTTATTCATTAAGACTATGGCAAAATTTGTTTACACTTTTGGCGGAAAAACAGCTGAAGGTAAGGCTGACATGAAGAATTTGCTCGGCGGCAAGGGGGCTAACCTTGCGGAGATGTGCTTGCTGGGCCTCCCCGTGCCGGCAGGTCTCACCATTACAACGGAATGCTGCACCGCCTATTATGACAATGGCTGCGAGTTGCCTAAGGGGTTGATGGACGAGGTGTGGAAAGGCATGGAAAACGTGGAAAACCTAATGGGAATGAAATATGGCGATCCGGATAATCCACTGCTCGTCTCTTGCCGTAGTGGCGCACGTTCCAGCATGCCTGGCATGATGGACACCGTGCTGAATATTGGCCTTTGCAGCACCACCATTCCTGGTATGCTGAAGAAGACGAACAATCCCCGTTTCGTATGGGACAGTTATCGTCGGCTCATTATGATGTATGCCGATGTGGTGATGGAAAAAGCTGAAGGAATAGAACCGGCAGATGGCAAAGGCATCCGCAAGATGCTGGACGACATGCTGGACGATTATAAGGCAAAGAAAGGTTTCTATAGCGACACACAGCTCAGCGAGAAAGACCTGCAGACGCTGGCGGAGGCTTTCAAAGTGAAAGTGAAGGAGGCGCTGGGCAAGGAGTTCCCAGATGATGCCAAGGAGCAGATGATAGGCGGCATCAAGGCTGTATTCAAGAGCTGGAATGGCAAAAAGGCAGTGAGTTATCGCAAGATAGAAGGCATTCCCGATGATTGGGGGACCGCCGTGAACGTGCAGGCTATGGTGTTTGGCAACATGGGCAATACCAGCGCCACCGGCGTAGCCTTTACACGCGATCCTGCCACGGGTATGGACAAGTTCTATGGAGAGTGGCTGGTGAACGCACAGGGCGAAGATGTCGTGGCTGGCATCCGTACCCCCAATCCCCTGAACGACGATACCAAGAACGAACAGAACAAAGAGATGCCCAGCCTGCAGAAGCTGATGCCGGATATCTATCGCGAACTCTGCGACATACGCACCACGCTGGAGCTCAACTACCATGATATGCTGGATATCGAGTTCACCATTCAGGAGGGCAAACTATATATGTTGCAGTGCCGCGTAGGCAAACGCACCGGTGTGGCAGCACTCACCATGGCTTTCGACATGATGGACGAGGGTCTCATCGATGACCGCGAGGTGGTGATGCGCATTACTCCAGCACAGCTGGACGAACTATTGCATCCCATCCTCGATGCCAAAGATGAAAAGAAGCACGAGGTGATAGCCAAAGGTCTCCCTGCAGGTCCCGGGGGTGCCAGCGGCAAGATTGCTTTCTCCAGCGAGAAGGCCAAAGAGTACCACTGCAAAGGTATTAAGAGCATCCTTGTGCGCGAAGAGACCAATCCTGAAGATGTGGAAGGTATGCGTGCCGCCGATGGTATACTTACCGCTCGCGGCGGTATGACCAGCCATGCCGCACTGGTGGCTCGTGGCTGGGGTAAATGCTGCATAGTAGGCTGCGGCGATGTCTCCATCGATTTCGCAAACGGCACTGCTAAGATAGGCACTCAAACTTTCAAAGAAGGCGATACCATCTCCCTTAACGGCAGTAAAGGCTACGTGTATCCCGGTGTCGTGCGGATGGTTAATGGCTCTGAGAACCCGCTATTTCCTCGCTTTATGCAGACGGTGGATAAATATCGCACCATGGGCGTGCGTACCAATGCCGACAACCCCAGGGATGCTCAGCGTGCGTTGGACTTCGGCGCCGAGGGCATAGGCTTGTTCCGCATAGAACACATGTTCTATGGCGAGAATAGTGAGAAACCCTTGGAAAAGCTGCGCAATATGATTCTCGCCGACACCAAGGAAGAACGCGTGAAGGCGCTGAAGAGCTTGGAACCCGACGTAAAAGAGTATGCCAAAGCCACACTGATGGTGCTGGACGGCAAGCCGCTGACATTTCGGCTGATGGATCCTCCTCTGCACGAGTTTGTGCCACAGACCGAGGACAAACAGCGCGACGTGGCTGCCAAGTTGGGCGTGTCATTCGAGAAAGTACACGGCCGTGTGGAGAGTCTCCACGAGGTGAACCCGATGATGGGGCTGCGCGGCGTACGTCTGGGTATCATATACCCCGAAATCACAGAAATGCAGTTGCGCGCTCTTTTCACCGCTACGGCAGAGCTGCTGAAAGCCAAAAAAGACCCTCGCCTGGAAATCATGGTACCACTTACCATCAACAGCCACGAGTTACGTCACCAACGCATCATTGCCGACCGCATCAAGGCCGAGGTGGAGCAGGAATTCAATGTGTTCATCGACTACAGGTTCGGCACGATGATCGAGATTCCGCGTGCCACCGTTGTTGCCAACCGCATTGCCAGGGCAGCTGACTTCTTCAGCTTCGGCACCAACGACCTCACACAGATGACCTTCGGTTTCAGTCGCGACGATGTCAACAGCATCATGGATGCCTATGTGGACCAGAAGATTCTGGCTGCAGATCCTTTCAACACCATTGACCAGATTGGCGTAGGCCAGTTGGTGAAGATGGGCGTGGACGGAGGTCGTGCTACCAACCCGCAGCTGAAATGCGGTGTGTGCGGCGAACACGGCGGCGACCCTGACAGCGTAGAATTCTTCTATCACCTGGGTCTCAACTACGTGAGTTGCTCACCCTACCGCGTGCCCGTGGCACGTTTGGCAGCAGCACAGGCGGCCATCAAGAGCCAGCGTGCTAGCGAGTAAGAATTGCCCCATATAGCATAAGCGGAAGAGGGCGACAGAATATTCTGTCGCCCTCTTCCGTTTAA
>CAMURW010000029.1 GCA_947097635.1 uncultured Bacteroidales bacterium | reverse complement strand
CGCTTTCTACAATAGCACACGCGCCGCCAAGATTACCTATGGCACACAGCTGCACCACTACGGCAGCTGGGGCACCCTGGGACACAAGCCCGGCGAAGGCAACATCCTGTCCACCAACTATTGGGGCCCCAACCATTTTGCCAACACCCAACTGGGAGGCTTCGTAAACTACATCCTCAAGGACAACGCGGAACTGAGCAGCACGCTGAACTTCGAGAACGACTATAACCTCTATTACGGCTTCACGGACAGCACGCTGAACGGAGCCGGCGCATCGTTGGGACAGACGGCAAACAAGCGCGACGACATCAGTACGAAAGACTACACCAGTATGTACAACGTCGTCACCTGGACCGGCGGCATCCGCAGCCTAAACACCGACGTGAACCAACTGGGCTACGACGTGGACCTGCTGCTCAGCCATCTGTGGGGACGTCCAAAGATGAGCGAGTTTCGCATGGCGCTGGGCGGCACGGTGCATTATGGCTTCCCGATGTTTAAAAAGTACAAGGGCATAGCCGCCTTGCAGATGGCGTGGGAACATTACGGCGAACGCTATGGGCAGAACAACCTGAGCCCCGACTTGTCTTCTCTGCCACTGGGGTATGCTCCTCCGCTGCTACCTGCCACATACGTGGCTTATTATGGCAACGTAGCGGACACCGACCGTTGGGCTAAAGACCTGCTCGTCCTGCATCCCTATATTGATTTCCTGTTCCGCGACTTCAAGTGTCATGTGGGTGCACGAGGCGTGCTGGATGCCTTCTCCGTGAGCGAGGATAGTGAGAACATCTATGGCTACTACGACCTCATGCAGGTAACTACAGCACTGCGGACGCATTCCGTGGCCAGCAAATTCCATTTTTTCCCTGACATCGAGGTGAGCAAGAACTTCATGAATAACCAAATGAACCTCAGCGCTGGCTTCGTGGGAGGCATGGAGGCCAACTCGTGGAACGCAATACGCCGGGTGAACCCTTATGTGTCCCCCAACCAAATGACCATGGCAACCAGCCATTACGATGTGTTCATGCGTATGCGCTTCGACTTTAGCAAGAAACTGGGCATGAACTTGCATGCGGAATACAACTGGCTGAACGATGCTCTGGGTTTTGCTCTGGATTCATTCTACAGGCTGCGCAATGTGTTTAGAGCGATTTATGTGAACTTTGCGCAGATGAAGATAGGCGGCGATATCTCCTTCGTCAATGACGAGATGCTGCAAATGGAAGTGGGCGGCAACTACTATAGCTATTCCTCCATACAGAACAGCAATGATCAGAGTTTCCGTGCCTATCGCCCCACCTTCGACATGCACCTCAATGCCAAGGTGAATTACAACAACAAGGTGCGCGTGCAGCTGCAGTCGTCGCTGCTGAGCAAAGTGACAGCAGAATATGGCGAGGATCCCGTCACGCACGCTGTCGTATGCGACACCCTGCCTCTCCGCTATGGCTTCAACCTGAACATTGAATACATCCACACCCGTGCCATCAGCTTCTTCCTGAACCTGGACAACATTGCCGCGCAGCGCTACTTTCTGTGGAAAAACTACCCCAGCCGCCGCTTCACGGCAATGGTGGGGATGACCTACACTATCCCCACCAAGAAACACTGATTTGTCGTAAGGCCTATTTTCCTGCAACCTTTACATAACCGGTGTTGCGCTTGGTACTTGATCCTACGGGTGAGACGGTGAAGCTTTTCATACAATAAAAGTATATCGGGGACGTTATATGCATAATTATATTGCTTTGGTTTTTCAGAACACCATATAGTTTTTGTTTTTGAATTATCAACCTCTTACGAAGATGACCATACATATTGTGCAACACGATATCATCAGTGCCAATCCCGAAGCCAACCTGGAATGGATACTGCGCGAGATAGAGAGTGCCGAGAGCCAGGAAGCCCTCCTCACCGTTTTCCCCTCCTGCACCTTGATAGGCTATCCCGTGTTCGCCGCCGTCGGCTACACAGACCTGCAGAAACGCGTGCAGCAATGCCTGCAGGAACTGATAGCACATAGCGAACATCGCGCATTCCTGGTGGGTATGCCGCTGCAGATACAGGACAAAGGGCTGTGCAACGCCATTGTGTTTGTGCAGAACGGTGCCATCCGTGCCACCATCGCCAAGAAATACCTGAATCCCGACGAGCAAAAATACTTCGTGAGGGGCGAAGGCGTGCAGACCATCCTCTACAAGGACCAACGGCTGGCCATAGGCTTTTACGAAGACCTGAAGGAACTGTCCAAAGGTGGCAATGATATGCAGCCGGACATCGTGGTGTGCTGCGGATGCAACATCTTCGACTACAAGAAACCCTTCGCCATACGCTATCGTATGCGCAAGATTGTGGAGAACCTGAATGCCAGCCTCGTCTTCGCAAACCGCATAGGCGGAGAAGGCCCATTCCTCTTCGCTGGCGGCAGCATGGCACTGAATGCCGCCGACAGCGTGCTATGCCAGTGCCCCTACTTCGAGGAGCACAGCGGCACGGTGGACATGCAGCTGATCACCACCATCGAGGACGTGAAACCCGAACCCGTGGAACTAGTGTACAAGGGGCTGGTGATGGGCATACGCGACTATTTCCGCAAGAACCATATCTGCCGTGCCGTGCTGGGACTGAGCGGCGGCATAGACAGTGCATTGGTGGCAGTGTTGGCAGTGGATGCCTTGGGTGCCGAAAACGTGCATGGACTGCTGATGCCCTCGCAATACAGTTCCGACCACAGCGTGAAGGATGCCGAGGACTTGGCACACAATCTGGGGATGACCTACGACATAGTGCCCATAAAGCCCATCTTCGACCAGGCACGCGAGCAAATGAAGCCCGTGTTTGGCGACCGTGCCGAAGACGTGACGGAGGAGAACATGCAGGCACGCATTCGCGGCATGCTGGCAATGGCGTACGCCAACAAGATGGGCGCCATGTTGCTGAACACCACCAACAAGAGCGAGGCGGCCATGGGCTACGGCACGCTGTATGGCGACTGCTGCGGCGGCATGGCTGTGATAGGCGACCTGTACAAGACAGAGGTGTATGAACTGAGCAACTACATCAACGGCGACATAGAACGCATACCGCAGCACACCATCGACAAAGTCCCTAGCGCGGAGTTGCGTCCCGGTCAGAAGGACAGCGACAGTCTGCCAGACTATGGCGAGCTGGATGCCATACTGAACCTACATCTGGAAGAGATCTTGTGTGAGGACGAGATTGTGGAGGAAGGTTACGACAAAGAAACGGTGCAGTTTGTGCTGCACAAGGTGAAGATGAACGAGTGGAAACGACTGCAATACCCGCAGCCCATCAAAGTGTCGTCCATGACTTTCGGCATAGACAGAAAGATGCCTATAAGCTGATGAAAAGTCCTTCCCGATGAAAACCATTGTCAACATCATAGATACACAAGATCCACTGCCAGCATATCTATTCGCGAAGGAACGCTACGAGGAAGGCGACAGGCTGCTGTTCATCGCCGCCTACGGACAAGGCTGGATGGTGACACACATAACCCGGCAGCTGCAGATGGACAGCACCATAGTGCACGCCGCCATCATGGAGCGCCCCGAAGACGGTCACAAATACGAACATATCTGCCGCCGCGTGATACCCATGCTCTCCAAGAAAATGCACTACGATGTCAATCTGGCGGGGGGCACACGCTATATGTGTCTCAGTGTGCAGAGGCTATTTGAGGACTACGAGGCCAGTTTCTTCTATATCAAGACTCGCGAAAACGAGATTGTTGCCTCCACCTTCAACAACACCCTCTACGACGAGGATGATGTGGTGTCGTCCATTGCCTATCGCATGAGCCTGTCGGAATACCTGTGTCTCCACGGCCTGAAGAACGACCTGTCGGAAAAACGCCATCTGCCCATCCGCGACCGCGAGACGGTGAACTGCTTCTTCAGGGCTTACTGCTACGGACAACTGACTGGCGAGGACTTCAAGACCCTCGATGCCCTGCGCATATACTATCGCGACTTCAGAGGGACGCTGAATATCCACGCGCTGAAGGAGAGAGGCATAGGACGAAGAAATCCGCCTCTGAGAGGCATCTACCAGTTGTTTCAGCACTGCGGCTTCATACCCTCCCATCCGCAGGAGCTGAACGATGCAGAGGTGGACTACCTCACCGGCGGCTGGTTCGAACAATATGTATACTATCTGGTGCGCGACGGCGTGCGGCCTGACGACATCGCCATAGGCGTGCACATCGCACGCCCCTACGACAACACAGGGCACGACAACGAATTGGATGTCATCTTTATCCGCAACAACCGCCTCTTCGTGGTGGAATGCAAGAGCGGCATCTCTACAGAACGTCTCTTCAACGAGATAGTATACAAAGCCACAGCACTGCGCGAAGCACTGCTGGGCATAGCCTGCCACAGTTACATCTTTTCGCTGAAAGCCGACGATCGCGACGAACATCTTTACAAGATAGCACGTCACATGGACATCACTTTCTGCGACAGGCACTGCCTCACCAGTAACGCAATCGTGGACGTATTCCATCAGATGAAAGCAGCTTCGCAGTAATTCATTAATTGTGCTGTTTTTCTTCTTTTCGTTGCCAAGTTAAAAAAAAATACTATCTTTGCAGTTCCGAATTATAGCAACAATACAAGAAAATACATAGTGTAATGTCTGAAAATCAAATAACTAATAAGGATGACATCGTCATCCGATTTGCAGGCGATTCCGGTGACGGCATGCAGCTGAGCGGTACGCTTTTCTCCGATGCTAGCGCCTTGACGGGTAACGACATTGCTACGTTTCCCGACTACCCTGCGGAAATCCGTGCTCCCCACAATACCATCGCCGGTGTCTCCGGCTACCAGGTGCACGTGGGCAGCAAAATCTACAGCAGTGGCGACCTGGCCGACATTCTCGTGGCCATGAATCCCGCCAGTTTCAAGAGCAACCTGAAATGGGCCAAGAAAGGTGCCACCGTAATCGTGGATATTGACACCTTCACCGAGGATGCTCTGAAAAAAGCTGGCTACACCGACGATCCATTCACTGAGGAGTTTGAACGCGACTACACCATCGTACGCGCACCCATCACCTCTTTCACCGAGCGCATCGGCAAGGAGCATGGTGCCACCAAGGCCATGTACGACAAATGCCGTAATATGTTTGCCCTCGGCATCATCTTCTTCCTCACGGACAAGACGCTGGACCACACCAACACCTATCTGGAACGCAAATTCGCCAAGAAACCTGAGGTGGTGGCACTGAACAAGGCCGTCCTCTCCGAAGGTTACGAATATGCTGACAAGCTGGAGCTCATCCACAGCAAGATTATCAACGTGAACAAGGCCAAGATGCCCGCCGGCCGTTACCGCAACATCACTGGCAATGTGGCTACCGCCTGGGGGCTGATGGCCGCCAGCGAGCGCAGCGGACGTCGTCTGTTCCTAGGCAGTTATCCCATCACCCCCGCCACGGACGTGATGGTGGAGCTGTCCAAGCACAAAGGTCTCGGCGTACGCGTATTTCAGGCCGAGGACGAGATCGCAGGTATCTGCAGCGCCATCGGAGCCAGCTATGCTGGCGCGCTGGCATGCACCAGCACCAGCGGTCCCGGTCTCAGTCTGAAGAGCGAGGCTTTGGGTCTCGCCGTGATGACGGAGTTGCCCCTCGTGCTGGTGGATGTCCAGCGTGGCGGTCCCAGCACTGGTCTACCCACCAAGACAGAGCAGAGCGACCTAAACCAGGCACTCTATGGCCGCAACGGCGAAGCCCCCCTTGTAGTGGTGGCCGCCAGCAGCAGCGCCAATTGCTTCTATTGGGCTTACAATGCTGCCAAACTTGCTTTAGAACACATGACTCCTGTCATCTTCCTCAGCGACGGTTATCTGGGCAACGGCAGCCAGTTGTTCCGCATCCCCAAGGTGGATGACCTTCCCAGCATCACACCGCGTCTGGCCAAACCCAATGATCCCAACTATAAGCCTTTCCGTCGCGACCCCGTTACCTACGTTCGCGAATGGGCACTGCCTGGCACCCCAGGTCTCACGCACCGCGTAGGCGGACTGGAGAAGAACCCCGACGGCGTTCTGTCCACCGACCCCGAGAACCACGCCCTCATGGTGAAAAACCGTCAAGAAAAGGTGACCCGCGTGGCCAACTGCATTCCCGATCAGGAAGTGAAAGGCGACCCCAATGGCGAATTGCTCGTTATAGGTTGGGGCGGCACAGCAGGTGCGCTTACGCTCGCCGTGGACGAGATGAACAAGGAGGGTAAGAAAGTGGCATACACCCACTTCAACTACATCTGTCCGCTGCCTAAGAACACTGGCGAAATTCTGCACCGCTACAAGAAGATTGTAGTGTGCGAGCTGAACGACGGCCAGTTCCTGGGGTATCTGCGTACACAGTTCTCCGAATGCCCCATGCGTCAGTACAACAAGATTATGGGCCAGCCCTTCACCGTCACCGAGCTGAAAGACTGCTTCACGAAAATTATGAATGAGGAATAATTTTCAATTAATAATGTTAGTAATGAGTAAAGAACCGTCTCGCGGTGCGACATTTTCATTGCTAATTTCTAATTGACAAACGAAGTTTATTTATGGAACAAAGACATTTCGTCCCCAAGACGGACAAAGCATATACTAGAAATGATTTCGCCAGCGACCAGATGGTGAAATGGTGTCCTGGTTGCGGCGACCATGCCATCCTGGCTTCCCTACTCAATGTCTTCCCCAAGACGCACTATGAGAAGGACAACGTGTGCATGGTATCTGGCATCGGTTGCAGCAGCCGTATCCCCTATTATGTGGACACATACGGCTTCCACAGCATACATGGCCGCGCTTGTGCCATTGCTACCGGCATCAAGCTTGCCAACCCCTCGCTGAGCGTGTGGATAAACATGGGCGACGGCGACAGTATGGCCATCGGAGGCAACCACCTCATCCATCTGGTGCGTCGCAACTTGGATGTCAACGTCACTATTTTCAACAACGAAATCTATGGTCTCACCAAAGGTCAGTACAGCCCCACCACCAAGTTCGGTCAGATCACCAAGACCAGCCCCTTTGGCACCATCGATTATCCTTTCAACCCAGGTGAACTCATCATGGGTGCACAGGGTACATTTTTCGCACGCGCCATGGATGTAAACCCCACTCTCACCACCGCCATCATGGAAGAAGCCGCCCACCACGACGGTGCTAGCGTTGTGGAAGTGCTGCAGAACTGCATGATTTTCAACAACGGCACCCACGATGCCATACTGAACCGCGAGTGGCGCGACGACCGCACCATCGTGCTGGAGCAGGGCAAGCCCATGATTTTCGGCAAAAAACGCGATAAAGGCCTGCGCTTCAATGGACGTTGCTTGGAAGCTGTGGCTATCGGCGAGAACGGAATCACCATGGACGACATCATGATCCATGATTCCACCACCGAGGACACCGGCATCCACATGATGCTGGCCCGCATGCACGGCGACCTGCCCGTGGCGTTCGGCGTGATACGCAATGTGGAGAAAGCCACTTACACTACCCTCTACGAAAACCAGATGGACGAATGCAAAGCCAACGCTAAATATAAATGCGTGGACGACCTGCTGAACAGCGGCGACACATGGGAAGTGAAATAACGCTGCTCATACCCCAGCATTAGAAAAGTGATTCAGTGTGCGTACCAACGCTACTGTGTCACTTTTTCATTGAGCCGGCACGTGTCACATTGATGATAGGCATACTGTGTCAGGCTTGTAGGAGGATTAAGTTTCAGTGGATGCGGAGTCCCTACACGTCTCAGTATCTTCCGTGGGAGAATGAAAAACTGGCAACGAGACAGCGGAAGAATATTCTTCCGCTGCCTTGGCAATAATTCGGTGAAAACTACGTTTTATCTATAAAATAGTTGCAAAAATGAAAACTGCATTAGTGACAGGCGCCAACAAGGGCATTGGCTATGAGATAAGTCGTCATCTGGGAAAAGAGGGGTGGCAGGTTGTTATCGGCGCACGCAACGGCACGTGTGCGCTGAAGGCTATGGACACACTGAAGGCCGACAGTGTAAATGTGGCAGGCTGGATGCACGTGGACCTCTCGTCGAACGAGGAAATAACCCAGGATGCCGCCGCCCTTCGACATACAATCCCGGTGCCACCTGCACCGACCTCAACGACCATTATAGCGGCCCCGGCGTGCATCAGCCCGACATCATCGGTCGTAAAGTGGCAGAAATCATAGGAGACGGCAAAAGCCATCAAGGCGAGTTCATCGAACTGTACCCCATTGTGGACGAAGGCAAATATAAATGTTTGGCGGATGAAGATAATAAATAGCAACAAATAATTGATAAAACCATTCTTATTATGAACGACATTTATACAATAAAAGTCCTCACAAAAAAGTGAGAAAGAGACATTAGAAAAATATCAGGGCAAGGTGTTGCTTATCGTCAACACCGCCACTGACTGTGGCTTCACTCCCCAGTACGAGGAGTTGTAAGCCATGTACAAGAAGTACCGTGACCGTGGTTTCGAAATTCTCGACTTTCAATGCAACCAGTTTGCTGACCAGACTCCTAACCCTGACGAGGAAATCTCCAATTTCTGTACCCTTAAGTTCGGCACGGAGTTACCGCAGTACGAAAAGATTGACGTCAACGGCGAGAATGCCACTGAACTCTTCAAATATCTCAAAAGCAAGAAGACCTATAACTCCAATAACGCAGCAGGATGCCTTGAGGACTATCATAAAGTTGTATGGCAACGAATGTTGACAGTTCTACACCAAAGTCGCTTCTCTGCGTTATTCTATATACAATGGAAATAGATTTGCGAAACTTATTAGCTGAAGCGCGGGGCTATTTCAGCCTGACGAGCTACCGCGAGGCCGAAGCCGATGTGACGGTGCAAGTAATGGCTGACGTAGCTTTCCGCGGGCCGCGCCTGTGGATACTGATGTTTGCCATCCTCATCGCCTCTCTGGGACTGAACACCAACTCCACGGCAGTAATCATCGGTGCCATGCTTATCTCGCCGCTGATGGGCCCAATCATTGGCATGGGACTGGCCATAGGCACCAACGACTTCGACCTGCTGAAACGCTGTCTGAAGAACTTTGGCGTAGCTGTGCTCATCAGCGTGTCTACCGCGACGTTCTTCTTCCTTATCTCGCCTATCAACGAGGCTCGCTCGGAACTGCTGGCGCGCACTCAACCCTCCATCTACGACGTGCTGATTGCCTTCTTCGGCGGCGCAGCAGGTGTGCTGGCACTGACAACAAAGGGCAAAGGGCAGGTGATACCTGGCGTGGCCATCGCCACTGCACTGATGCCTCCTTTGTGCACCGCAGGGTTCGGCCTAGCCACATGGCAGTTAAACTATTTCCTCGGCGCATTCTACCTATTCTTCATTAACACCGTATTCATCGCCCTCAGTACATGGCTAGGAGTGAAGTTGCTGAAGTTCGAGAAGAAGCACGACATCGCCCCTGCCCGCGAAAAACGGGCACACAACTTCATCACCATACTACTAATTGTTGCCATTGTCCCCGCCGCAATAATGACGTGGAACATTGGCATCAACGAAGTACTCAACGCCAACGTACAAAAATTCGTCAAGCAGGAGCTGCGAAAGCCTGGCACACAACTGCTTTCCGCCACTGCCGAAAAAGACACGGTGCGAGTGGTACTCGTGGGACGCAACATCGCCGAGGAGGAGATTGCCGATGCCAAGCGCCGCATGAAATACTATGATCTGGGAGGCTATGCACTGAATATCATACAGGGTTCCGATGCCGAGAACATCGATGCTCTTACCATGCATATCAACAACATGGCCTCCATTGCCGAAAAGGAGCGTCTGCAGCTCTCGCAGCAACTAATGTCCGCACAGCGCAAGCTGGACACCTACGACGAAGAACGTATCCTCGCAGGCCAGATTAACCAGGAGGCGGCGTTGCTGTTCCCCACGGTGAGGGATATCCGCATGGGACGCATCTCCGACGGTGATACAGCGGCGATGGTGGCGCTTGTTACCCTGAAAGGAAGGACTGACCACGCACACCTGACGGAATGGTTGCGCATGCGTGCACGGAACGACTCACTGGAAGTTGTGGTACGCTGATCATCTGGGCAACGCCGCACTGCGGGCAACATTCCCGAGGCGACTAGAAACAGAAAAAATGAATTCGTTTTATCCCCTTTTCACTATTATTACAGAGGATTTCTTGTAAAAGAAAGACGCGTCCCTACTTCCTTGGTGGAAGAGAAACGCGTCTTTCTCGTTGCGAAACAACGTTCGCAGAACTGCACGTTAACTAATTCATCTGCGTCAGCAAGTTAATGATAGCCTCCGCTATCTGCGCTTTGGTGGAGGCGTTGTTCAGTCTCTCCTGCGTGAGATTGGCGCTGTTCAACAGAGTGGTCATCATGGCGTTGGCGACCGCCTGAGTGAGGTTGCCGTTGCTACCCGTGAGCATGCCCGTTACAAAACAGGTTTGGTAGGCCTTGTAAGACTTGTGTTGCTTTAGGTTGCTGGCAGCCTGCACCACGACGGCGGCGTTGCTGAGATTGGTGAGGTTGGTGAGATCCAGCTTGCCGGTGTTTTTGTACACACAGGAGAGGTTGCTCAGTGCCATAGCACACTGCGCACCACTGATACTGGCAGTGGTGGTGTCCGCAAGATTGACTGCAC
>CAMURW010000028.1 GCA_947097635.1 uncultured Bacteroidales bacterium | reverse complement strand
CACTGAGAATCATGCCTTCGCTGACCACGCCGCGCAGTTTGCGAGGCTCGAAGTTGGCGATGAAGCACACCTCCATTCCTACCAACTTTTCGGGCTCGGGGTAGTATTTGGCGATGCCACTGACGATGGTGCGTCCGCCCATGCCGTCGACAATCCGGAACTGTAACAACTTGTCGGCCTTGGGAACTTTGCAGCACTCCAGCACCATGCCCACGCGGATATCCACCTTGCCGAAGTCGTTGAAGGTCACATGGGTTTTCACGGCGGCGGGGTTCCAGGCGTTGAGTTCGTTCTGACGTTTGGTTTCTTCCAGTTTCTGTAGTTGTGCGTCTATCACAGCATCCTCAATCTTCTCGAAGAGCAGTTCGGGCTGCCGGAGGGCAGCACCTTCGGGCAGCAGGTCCATGCTGCCCGATTCACGCCAGCCTTTCGTTTCCAGGCAGAGCATACGACGCAGTTTCTCGGCAGTGAAGGGCAGGAAGGGCTCACAAAGCACAGCCAGGTTGGCACAGATTTGCAGGCTGATGTTCAGCACCGTGGCGGTGCGTGCTCTCTCCGTCTTCACCAGTTTCCAGGGTTCCATGTCCGTGAGATATTTGTTGCCAAGGCGTGCCAGGTTCATCATGTTGGCGAGGGCCTCGCGGAAACGGTATAGCTCTATGCTGCGTCCCACCTTCTCGGGGAATCCCTTGATTTCCTCGATGACTTGGCGATCTATGTTGGTGAGGGTGCCTCGTGCTGGCACCTTGCCGTCGAAGTTTTTGTGGGTTAGCACCATGGTTCGGTTCACGAAGTTTCCCAATATGGCCACCAGTTCGCTGTTGTTCTTGCTCTGAAAGTCTTTCCAAGTGAAATTATTGTCCTTGGTCTCTGGTGCGTTGGCGCAAAGTGTGTAGCGCAGCACGTCTTGCTTGCCAGGGAAGTCCTTTACATATTCGTGTGCCCATACCGCCCAGTTTCGTGAGGTGGAGATTTTGTTGTCCTCGAGGTTTAGAAATTCGTTTGCGGGTACGTTTGCTGGAAGTATGTAGCTGCCTTCGGCCTTGAGCATGGCGGGGAAGATGATGCAGTGGAAGACGATGTTGTCCTTGCCGATGAAGTGTACCAGCTTGGTGTCGTTGTCTTTCCACCATTTTTCCCAGTCGGGGGTGAGCTGCTTGGTGAATGAGATGTAGCCTATGGGGGCGTCGAACCATACATACAGTACCTTTCCGTTTGCATCTGGCAGCGGTACTTTTACCCCCCAGTCCAGGTCGCGCGTGACGGCGCGGGGCTGCAGGCCGTCGTCAATCCAGCTCTTGCATTGTCCGTAGACGTTGGTCTTCCAGTCGTCCTTGTGCTCTTCCAAAATCCACTGGCGCAGCCATTCTTCGTATTGTTCCAGAGGCAGATACCAATGTTTCGTCTCCTTCATCACTGGCGCGTTGCCGCTAAGGGTGCTCTTGGGGTTGATGAGGTCTGTGGCGCTGAGGCTGGTGCCGCAGGCTTCGCACTGGTCGCCATAGGCATGCTCGTTGCCGCATTTGGGGCAGGTGCCGGTGATGTAGCGGTCGGCGAGGAACTGATGCGCTGCTTCGTCGTAGTATTGTTGGCTGGTTTTCTCGATGAACTTTCCTTTGTCGTATAGTTTGGTGAAGAAAGCACTGGAGGTCTTTGCGTGTTCCTTGGCGGAGGTGCGGGAATAGATGTCGAAACTAATGCCGAGTTCCTTGAAGCTGTCGCGAATGATGGCATGGTAGCGGTTCACGATGTCCTGTGGTGTGCAGCCTTCCTTGCGTGCCTTGATGGTAATGGGTACGCCGTGTTCATCGCTGCCTCCTATGAAGATGACATCCTCTCCGGCACTGCGCAGGTAGCGCACATAGATGTCGGCGGGAACATAGACGCCTGCCAGATGTCCTATGTGTATGGGACCATTGGCGTAGGGTAGTGCGCTGGTAACAGTGTAGCGCTTATACTTGTGGTCTTTCTCTGTGTATATCATGATAAAAAAACTAATCAGCAACGGGTTATTGGTCGGGCTGCTTGTATATGGATAAGGATATAATATTGATTTATAATTACTTTACAATACTAAGTATGCTTTAAGAAACAAAATGCAAAGATAGTATTTTTTTACATTCTGCGAGTTTCTGTTGCAACTTATCTATCTGTCTTTCTACGAAATCCTTGCTGTATTTGGCATCGCAGTAGTCATTGCCACGTGCCACATAGGCATCGCTGTCCAGGTCGTTTTCCAGGTCCTGATAAGCTGGTTAGCAGCTGTTGCAGCAGCTCTGCCTTGCGGCGTAGCACCTTTTTCGAGGCTTCAATCTTTTCTCCGTCGGAGAAGTAGAGGTTTTGTGTCATAGTATTGTCGCCTAATCAATAGTCTTTTCGGCGTTGAATGCAATGTCGTTGTTGTAGATGCCACTGACGTATAGTTTGTGTGTGGGGACCTCTTTGCGCCACACCACCCAGATGTCGCGTGGTGTGAGGGCAATGATGAATCCTCCTTCTATGTGCCAACGGCAGCGGTTTACCTCCTGCGAGGCGATGAAGAAATGGCGTGGGTTGTCGCTGTCGGCGGCGATGGTGACGGGCTGCGGTACCATTTCGTTGTAGAAGAACTGTGTGATGCTCAGCGTGATACGGTCGAACATGGGGCGGTTGATGCTGCGGTCGGCGTTGAGGTGCGGAGCATGGCCTTTGCCTTCAAAGGTGTGCAGCTCTGCTTTCAGGCCGATGTTCTTTGCATAGTTAGTGATGGCGTAGCTGCCGTAGAGGTTGCCTATGAGGCGCTTGCCTATCTTGGTGTCGGCATCTTGGTAGGGCGCACCTTCGTTGTAGGGTACTATCTGATCCGCATTGCCGTGGAATGAGATGATGTTGGTGTGGCTATTCTCGAGTTCTTCCAGTTGTTTCATGGCGCCCCACATGTTGGCTACGGCACGTATGTGGAATGGTGCTTCTATGTTGTTGCCGCTGGTGGTGAGGGCGCCCAGGTCGTCCTCCAGTATCTTTTGTTTTTTTGTTTCCTCTCTCTGTTTCCTCTTCTCTTCCTTCTTTTTTTGTTTTTGGGCTTTCTTCTGCATCTTCCCATCCACCTGCGTGGTCTCTTCTCCGGAGGTTTGTTTGCTGCTGTCCACCTTGCTGCTGAACTGAGCCTCCAGTGCTGCTGCCAAACGTTTGGCTTTCTCTCCTCCGTAGCCGTAGCCGTAGCTGGCGGTTGGGCGGTCCTCTTCGGTCATAAAGGCTAAGTTGAGTGCCGTGATGGCGCCTGCGCTGCAGCCGGCCACGAAGAGGTTGCGTGTGTCTATGCGGTACTTGTTTGCGTTGCTTACCAGGAAGCGCATGGCGGCGTTGGCGTCCTGTGCTGCCATGTATCCGGTTCTCTCTATCTCGTCGCGCGTGGGGAAGAAGCCCATGCGGTAGTCTATGCTGGCGCAGACGTAACCTTTGGCGGCAAAGTCGCGACACCACATTACAATGGCAGTGTCCTCCTTGCTGCCTATATAGTAGCCTCCTCCGTGGATGAAGAGGATAAGGGGGCGGCGCTGATGGGCGCTGCGGGAAGCAGAGAGTTTGTCGGAGAATGGAAGGTAGAGGTCCATCTTGAGGTTGAGCGGCTGATATTTCAGCGTGCCCTTGATGCCTTCCAGCAGTATTTTGGAGTAGGAAGAGGAGGAATCCCAGTTTTTTTCCGTCCAGTAGCCATAGTTCTTGGCATAGGTGATATCCTTCACTTCATGTACAACGTACTGGCTGTCTTTGTATTTATTGTCCACCAAGGTGGCAAAATCGGGCTGTCGGTAGCTGACGGCGCGGAAACGGTAGGTGTGGTCGTCACTGTCGCTCATCTCGTGCCAGTCACCATCCACAATGCTGTGGAGCGTGAAACCTTTCTTGTAGATTTTGTATTCTGTTCCCGCTATCTTCAGGCGGTAGGTAAAGAGACGTGTGGTGACGGAGAATGGGGTTGCGTCGACCCATTCGTTGTTGCTGTTCACCTTGAAAAGATGTCCTTGCACATGGATGCCGTCCACGTCGGAGATGATGGCGAAGGCGGTGTCCTGGTTCACAAAGCAGCAGTAGGTTTCGCCCACGGCGACGTTGTAGTCGCCTTCTGTCTCGGAATCTTCTTCCGGCGCTACAAACGTGTCGATGTTGTCCAGATAAACGGTGTCGGAGGGCGAAGTGACGGCACTGGGGTAGGCAGGGTTGAAAAACAGTGCATAGCCTACCACCATCAGTGCTGTCACCGCCAGCGCAATGAGGATGGCGATGGTGATCCTTTCGTTAGGTGTCTTTCTTTTTTTAGTCATAATAGTGGAATGGAAGTGTGCAGAAGGGCGGTGTCGTAATAATAGTGGGTACACGGCACAGATTTCGAATGGCTGCCGTGCGTGCGGAGCCTTTCGTGTTCCACCCTAACGAAACAGAAGGCCCTGGGACGAGGGTAACGTATTGGCAAAGCGGTGATAAATAGCAACTTTTGGTTATTCATGGGCGATGAGGTAGCAACTTTTGGGCTGCAAAGTTACGAAGAAATCCTGTCGTGGCAATAAGTTTATTCATAATGATTCTAAAATGAAGACGCGGGTAATTTTTTAGTGTGAAACGGGTGCTGAAAGGGGGTGGGAGACCTGGCAGCAGAAGAAGTAGAGGTTTCGTGTTCCTCTGCCGAAGATGGTGGCGATAGTCGTATTCGCCCTCGCACCGGACGGCCTGTCCGTTCTCCCAGGGCGTGCACTGCACGGCATTACTCTTTTTCCTCACAAAGTGCCTTGATGGGGATTGATGGCAGCTGCCACCTGGTATAGTCGGTATGACTGTCCGCAAGAGGTGCCAATAAGTTGAATTTTAGGTTGTCCTTGGACTTTACCTCTATGTTGACGAAGCATGCCGAATGCTGCAAGCGAGAAGAAGCGAACCACGCATCGAGTAGTGGCATGGGTCGAGCATTTCCGACGCATGCCCAACGCAAGCGAGATGCAATGATGACCTCTTCAGTTGTCTCCACTCCCGTTCATGTTTTAACATTTGGGGTAGAATATTAAATATTTGCCGATATTGAATAATTGTTATATCTTTGCTATCAAATATGGAGAATGCTTTTTTTGAGGTTTAATATTGGTTTCGCATGATAATCAGTGTTTTACTGATAATGGGGACTATTCTTGTATGTGACGAAATTGTTTCAAATATGAGTGAAAGCTATTTTATATCGGGCATTCAGCAGATAGGCGTGGGATGCGTGAACTTCAGAGAGGCGTGGAACTGGTATATTAAGATGTTCCACATGGATGTGCGTATACTGGAGGACGATACCGTGGCGGAACGTATGCTCCCCTATACCGGTGGCAAGGCGCAGAAGCGGCATGCCTGCATAGCGGTGAATTTGCAAGGCGGCGGCGGCTTTGAGATATGGCAATACAGCGAACGCGTCCCCGTGCCCTGCGGTTTCGATGTGAGCGTGGGCGACCTGGGCACCTTTGCCGCCAAGCTGAAAAGCAGGGATGTGGAGGCTTTCCATAGCCAGCTGTTGGAACAGCGCAAGGTAGATGGCGGGAAGGCGGAATGGATGCTGGGACCCATTTATATAAGCCCGGACGGCGTGAAGACCTTCGTGGTGGAGGACCCTTGGCACAATTACTTCTACATAGAGGAAAGGAAGGACATCTTCATAGAGCAGCACACCCTGAACGGCGGCATTAGCGGCGCCATGGTAGGATGCACGGACATCTCGAAGAGCCTGTCGCTGTATAGCGATGTGCTGGGCTACGACACGGTGGTATATGACCAGAGAGGCCAGTTTGCAGACCTGGCATCAATGCGATGCGGCCATCTGAATTACCGCCGTGTGAAGCTGAAATGCAGCAAGTCCAGAAAGGGTGCTTTCGTGCCTCTGCTGGGAGACAGCACCATAGAGTTGATACAGCCCCAGGAACGCGAGCCCCGCAGGATATACGAAGGACGCCAATGGGGCGACCCCGGTTTCATACAGATATGCTTCGACGTGACGAACATGCGCGCCTTGGAGAAGGCGTGCAATGAGAAGGGCTATCATTTCACCGTGGACAGTTGTCCAAACGACGAGCATTTCGACATGGGAGAAGCCAGCGGCCATTTCACCTACATCGAGGATCCAGATGGCAACCTGATAGAGCTGGTGGAGGCCCACAAGCTCACGGTGCTGAAGAGACCACACATATATATAAATATGCTCTCCCGTAATCGCGAGAGGGCCTTCCCAAAGGTGTTCTTCTGGCTGATTGGGATGAATAAAGTGAAGTAGGCAGTTCCCTGGAAGGGGAATTATTAACATGATATATGTATGAAAGTATTGCATTTTTTATAACCCTATGTATTTTTGCTACGTCCATGGTGAAAAGCCAGTTGGTGGCGGACGCGGTTAATGATTACTCACCCCAACGAAGAACAATGATAGCATCCTTCCCCCTAGGATAGTAATGCCCACCGAAAGGGGCAGGGGGGCTTGGCAATGGGAAAACTGACAGATTATTTGAAGAAAGACCCGCGGATGCACGAGAGCCTGAAGGCGTGCATGAACTGCGGAGTGTGCACCGCTATTTGCCCGGCGGCGGAGTTCTACCCCTACGACCCGCGTCAGATATGCGACACCGTGCAGCGCGGCAACGAAGGCGAGATAGAGCACCTGCTTCGTAACGACACGATATGGATGTGCGGCCAATGCATGAGTTGCAAGACACGCTGCCCGCGCGGCAACGTGCCTGGCGAGCTTATCAGCGTGTTGCGTCGTGCCAGCCAGGAATTGGGCTATTTCGACGAGAGCCGTATGGGACATCAGCAAAAGGAGTTGATGAGCGGCATAGAGCAAAACATCCTCGACATCGGCTATTGCGTGCATCCCGACCGTATGGCCGTAGAGAAACACCCCGAGCAAGGTCCCGTATTCGCCTGGTACAAGGAGCACATCAGGGAGGTGGCCCCCAAGATAGGCGCCAACTATCACGGCAAAGGCTCCGGTGCCCTGCGCGAGATACCCGAGGAAGACCTGAATGAGGTGCGACGCATCTTCGAGGTGACGGGCGGGATGGAACTGAAAAAGAAAGTCGAAGAGGCCTGACTATGATAGATTTTGGTTTTTCTATAAATACCCCGCGCAGCATCGACTATGACGCACTGAAGCGCGACAAGGCCGCCAAGGTGCTGGAGAAGGTGCCCAGTTATAGTCTGTGCATAGGCTGCGGCGGCTGTACAAGTGCCTGCACGGCAGGGGCTTTCGGTGACTTTAACATTCGCCGCTGCCACATCGTCTTGAGTCGCGGCAAATACGATGGCCTGGAAGAGAAGATGCGCAGCTGCATGCTGTGTGGCAAATGCACGCTGGTGTGCCCTCGCGGAGTGAACCTGCGCTCGCTGATTATTAATATGAGGAGGGTGTTGCATGGGTAAAGATTTTTCGGTGTTCGTAATACCATTCCTGTTGGGCGTGTTGCTGCTGCTGGTGTTTAGCGTGTGGAAATACTGGCGCTGGATCAAAGATTTCGACAAGAAGCAGCAGAAGGTGATACACAAGAATATATGGTCGTGGAAGTTCATCCCCGCCATCTTCGAGGCGTTCAACCAAGGACTGCTACACCTGCGTATCAGTAGTAAGAACCTTATCCTTGGCTATATGCACCGCTCGCTGGCTTTCGGATGGTTTCTGCTCATCGTGTTTGGCTTTATCCAGGCGTTGAAGGCTTTCCCCGAAGGACACGTGTTCTACTACGGCATCTTCTTCAACTATTTCGTGACGGACGAGAGCACAACGGCGCTGAAGAACCCGGCGGCATGGGCCAACCTGATGGATATACTATTGCTGTATGTCTTTAGCGGACTGCTGCTGGCCATGTTCAAGAAGGTGTGGAGCCGTCCTCTCGGCATGAAGCGCACACCCAAACACAGCGTGATAGACCGCGTGGCAAAACTGGCCCTGTGGTGTATCTTCCCCGCTCGATTACTGGCAGAGAGTGCCACCTGCTCCATGCTGCTGCACGAGTTTGGCCATGGCAACGGAGGCTTCCTCATTCAGGCCTGTGGCGCGGGGCTGAATAGCGTGGGCTTCTGGGCTCCGGAGTTTGAATACAGCTGCTGGATGTTCTACAGTCTATCATTGGGCGTGTTTTTTGCCATGATGCCGTTCTCGAGGTATATGCACATTTTCACCGAGATATTCCTCATCTATTTCCGCCGTCTCGGCGTGAGGGAAAATCCCGACAAGAGGACTGGCTACACCAAGTTTCAGCTCTCCAGCTGCCCCCGTTGCGGACTCTGCATAGACGGATGCCCCATAAACCGCGAGTTGCAGATAGTGAACATACAGGGCGTGTATATGCTGCGCAGTATTCGCAACTTAGAATATCAGAGCCAGCAAGAGACTATCTCGGAGAATTGCCTGCTGTGTGGCCGTTGCGAGGTGGACTGTCCCGTGCAGATAGACCTAAACGACATTCGCCGACAGGTGCGCATCAACAACAAACGCGACATCGACACGCAGGGCAACTACGATTATCTGAAGAACGTGCATTCCTTCAACGCCATAGGTCGCATGGCCTACTTTGGCGGCTGCATGAGCCATCTCACTCCCGGTGTTACTGAAGCCATGCAGAAGATATTCGAGACTACCGGACAGAAATACTGGTACATGGACGAGGCGGAGAGTATATGCTGCGGACGCCCCTTGTTGCAACAGGGTTTCACCAACCAGGCTGCCGAACTGCGGCGCAAGAATACCGAGCTGATCGCCAACAGCGGTGCCACGGCACTTATTACCAACTGCCCTATCTGCTATCGTAGCTTTAAGGAGGAATACAAGCTGAACATCCCTGTGTACCACCACACGGAATACATTGAGATGCTGCTAAGGAGTGGCAAGCTGAAGGTTCGCAACAACGGCCAGCGTGTGTCTTACCACGACCCCTGCGAGCTGGGGCGCGGCAGCGGCATCTACGACCAGCCCCGCGAAATCCTTCGCTTCACCAGCACCCTTCTGAAGACTAAGGAAGAACGCGAGCACAGCCTTTGCTGCGGCTTCAATCTCAACGACCTTTCCATCGACACCGACCAGAAACGTGCCATCCGCGATGCCGCCCTCAACAACCTGAAGGCTTCCTGTCCCGATGTCATCGCCACTGCCTGTCCTGCCTGCAAGAAAGCTCTGACGCGTGCCGAGAGCTTCCCCGTGAAGGACGTGGCAGAGATTGTGTCGGAAAACATCATCAAGACATAAGTGTTTTCCTTGCCGGCGACCTCTTCGGAAGCGAGAAGGACGAATCATCCCGCAGCTCAATCGGACGGATATTCCAGGCATTAGATGGCGAGAGACTATATCATTCGATGGAAGAAAAGGCTGTAATGTTGCCCTGCCAGGCCACCACAGCCATTCCTGCAGCGATGGCAGCAAGCGTATTGAATCATTACCTTTCGGTAAGGGTATGAAACAATAGGCGACAATATTGCCAAGATTCTTTGCCTTGATGCTGGATCGGAAGCGCCAAAAGTAGTATCTCCGTGGAATACATACAGCGAAATGAGATGTGTGGAATAATAAATATTGTGATAACTATGTACAAATAGATTCCGTTTACAATCGTAAATGTAGCACGAGAGAAGGCATAGCTATTTTTAAGGTGTAATAATTAATAATGTCTCTTCAACACGAACACTCCTGTCATGGGCTGGAGGGCTGAGACTAACAACTTGAATATATGCAAAGACGTTATTGGAACGAATACCAACAGGAGATTGCGGACGACCATTACTTCTACGAGCGGTCGTGCATACGCCAGACTTTCTTTCCTGGCAGCGAACGCGCGTTCCTGCAGATAATGAAGGACGAACTAGGTAAGGACATAATGGACAACCCGCACCAGCACACCTGCACCGGCATAGGTTACCACAGCGACGTAGTGCCGCTGGAGACCACCATGACCATCTGTGCACGCCTATTCTCGCTGATGGACGAATGCGGATACGAGAACTATGTGCCGTCGTGCATCACCTCGTTCGGAGTCTTCAACGAGGTCTTAGAAAAATGGAAAGAGAACCCTGAGTTGGAGGCCAAAGTGCGTCAGTGGCTGTGGGAGGCCACGAAACGCGAGTTCCGGAAGCCTAAGAACCTGGTGCACCCATCAGACCTGATTTACAAGTTCCGCATGGATCTGAAACCGAAGATGAAATATCAGTTGGTGAACCGCTTCACGGGCAAGCCTCTGCACGTGGCGGAGCATATCGGCTGTCACTATGCCAAGATATTCCCTGCCAAAGGGGTGGGTGGAGCCGAGTTCCCATATGTGCTGGCAGGTATGATAGAGGCCTGGGGCGGAGAAGTGGTAGACTATCCCGAGCGCCGCCATTGCTGCGGCTTCGGATTTCGCCAGTATCTGGTGCAGGAAAACCGCGGCTACAGCATTGCTAACACGCAGAAGAAATTCCAAAGCATGGAACCCTACGAACCCGACTTCATCGTGTGCAACTGCCCAGGGTGTGCCATGTTCCTCGACAAATGGCAATATACCATCGCCGAAATGGAACACAAGACCTACGACCACGACGGCTATGGCATCCCTGTTCTCACCTACGAGGAGATGGCAGGACTGCTTCTTGGCTACGATCCCTGGCGGCTGGGTCTTCAGCTGCATCAGGTGCAATGCGAGCGGCTGATGGACAAAATTGGCATCCAATACAACCCCGATGAGAAGTACACCGATGCCAACGGGAATATCCTGCCGCGGC
>CAMURW010000027.1 GCA_947097635.1 uncultured Bacteroidales bacterium | reverse complement strand
TGTTGTGTGCCACTACATTGTGGCAGATACCGGCAGGTGCGCAGAAGACACACATCACCGAATTTGCCGTTCCCACCCTGCCGCAGCAGATGGAGGAGCACCTGAATAACGCCACCAGCGACAATAGCAAAAAGAAAGAAAGCCAAAAGATATGCGCAGCCTTCGGGCAGGCCTACGCCGCCATGCCCACTGCCATGCAGGAACGTCTCACCGCCATCAGCAACGTGGTGCTGAAACTGCACATAAAGCAGATTCCCGACGTGCAGAACTTCCTCACCGTAGTCACGCGCTTCTGGAACGACCCCGCCAACACGAACAACTTCGACCAGTGGGTGGCAGGCATAGAGTATATCCAAAGCCGCAACAAGAAAGTGAAAGACTTCACAGACTACATCGCCTTCACCGATGCCTTCCTCACAGACCGCACCCTCGGTGCCAGCCGCAGCGCCACCTGGCAGGCACAACAGGGCATACCCTTCACTTTCCAACTGAGAGGACAACAGATAGTAATAACCTTCAGCAAACCCTTCGAACTCTACTACGCCAGCGACAAAGACCAAGGCACCATCTACGGCACCACGGGCGAATACTACTATTTCGACAACGAGTGGCACGGACACGGCGGGCGCCTAAACTGGGACCGCACAGGCATTCCCACCACGACCTGCTGGGCGGTGCTGAAGGACTATAACGCCGTCACCAAGTTCGCCAAATTCACCGCCGACAGCGTGATGTTCACGAACACCAACTATTTCGCCAATCCCATCATGGGACGCGTGGAGGAAGCTCTCAGCGCCAAGATGGCACCAGAGAAATACGCCTACCCAAAGTTCCGAAGCTACCAAAAGGACTTCCACCTCAAGGACATACTCCCCGGCATAGACTATAGCGGCAGCTTCATGATGAATGGCGCCAAATTCATCACCAGCGACGACAAACATCCCGC
Source organism: uncultured Bacteroidales bacterium (assembly GCA_947097635.1). Lineage (GTDB taxonomy): Bacteria > Bacteroidota > Bacteroidia > Bacteroidales > P3 > Colimorpha. Next base: position 9,880 of record CAMURW010000027.1, on the reverse strand, counting down.
CAGCATCATCTTCTACCGTCAGGGTAAGACCTTCTGCAACGTGCGCAGCACACATTTCACTATCACCCACGACCGCATCACCAGTCCCAAAGCCGCCGTGAAACTATACGTGGATGACGACAGCATACTGAACGACGGCATAAACGTGCGCTATCTGCTCAGCGACAAGAAACTGACGTTGCTGAACGAGAAAAAACGCAACTACTACAGCCCTTTCCTGGACACCTACCACCGACTGGACCTATACTGCGAGCAGATAGTATGGAACAGCAAGAACGACAAGCTGGAGATGAAGATGCTGGGCAGCATGGGAGATCAAAGCACCGCCACCTTCGAAAGCAACAACTACTACAGTGAAAGCAAGTTCCGACAGATACAAGGCATAGAGGAGGTGAACCCCGTAGTACGCGTGTATAAATACATGAAAGGACGCGGGATGGCCTACGACTTCTCTATGGACGAGTTCGCACAATACCTGAAGATGGACATCAGCCAGGCCAAAGGGATGATACACCTGCTGGCCAGCAGCGGACTGGTGTCCTTCAACGAGGACGAAAACCGCATCTTCGTGAACGACAAACTGGTGGCATATCACGAGGCATGGGTGAAAAACAAGAAAGACGACTACGATGCCCTGGTGCTGGAAAGCTACACCAGCAAGAACAACGCGGAGCTGGACCTGACCAGCAACGACCTGAGGATGGAAGGCGTGAAACGCTTTGTACTCAGCGACAGCCAACAGGTGTCCATACTGCCGCGCGACGGGCAGGTGACGGTGAAAAAAAACCGCAACATAGAGTTCAGCGGACGCGTGGATGCCGGGCGCTTCATCATGTTCGTCACGGGAGCCACCTTCAAGTACGAGGACTTCCGCCTGGATCTGCCGCACGTGGACAGCATGATGTTCTTCGTAACGCAGTTCGACGACCCCAAGAAGGAACACATTGTCTATACCCCCATCTACGCACTTACCGGCAACCTGCAGATAGACCAGAGCGACAACCACAGCGGCCTCAAGGAGACCAAGGACTACCCCATCTTCAAGAGTCTGGAGAGAGCCTACGTGTACTACGACCGCAAGGACATACACCACGGTGCCTACGTACGAGACCAGTTCTACTACACCCTGCAGCCCTTTACCATCAAGGATATGGTGGACTTCAAGACGGACAGCCTGCGCTTCGGCGGCAGCCTCACCAGCGCCGGCATCTTCCCCGAAATCAAAGAGCCCCTACGTGTCCAGCGCGACTACTCGCTGGGCTTCACCCACAAAACCGACAAGGAAGGCATGGAAGCCTACGGCGGCAAAGGACGCTTCACCAACGTGGTGGACCTCAGCTATCAGGGCTTGCGCGGCATCGGCAAGCTGGACTACCTCACCAGCATGCAAGCCAGCAAAAACTTCTACTTCATGCCAGACAGCACCGTGGGAACCACCGACACCTTTGTGGTGCGCGAGGAGAGCATGTTCCCCGACATACGCAACGGCCACGCCTTCACACGCTGGTTCCCGAAAGAGGACAGCATGCGGGTGCAGCTCGCCAAGGGAGGCAGCAGCTTCAAGATGTATAGAGACGACGCACTGCTGGCTGGCAACGTCGTCCTGCGACCCAAGGGTGCGGTGGCGGAGGGCAACGTAGTGATAGGCGAAGGCACCATCAGCAGCGACCGTTTCACCCTGCAGCCTCGCATCATGGACGCGCAGGTCAGCAACTTTGTGCTGCACAGCGAGGTGTACGACAACATCGCCTTCACGGCTCAGAACATGAAATGTCATACCGACTATGACAAGCGTCGTTCCGACTTCACCAGCAACGAACCCATAGGGCGCACGGAGCTGCCACTGCTATCCTATGCTGCCTACGTGGACAAGTTCAGCTGGGAGGTAGACAAAAAGGAACTGGACCTGCTGAACAGCAAGAGCGAAGACCCACAGGGGCTGGAGAACGCCACCATCGTGGAACGTCTGGCACATAAGCAGCCCGGCGCTCGCTTTGTAAGCACCGACCCCAAGCGCGACAGCCTGGAGTTTTTCAGTTGCCAAGGCAGCTATCTATACAACCAGGGACAGCTGTCGTGCCGCAAAGTGTTTCTGGTACACAGTGCCGATGCAGTGATAGCACCTGCCGGCGACACGCTGCACATACGTGCAAACGGTGCCATAGACCTCATGAAGCACTCCACCATCCTAGCTAACACCACGAACAGATACCATCAGTTCTACAACTGCGACATCATACTGCAGGGCGCCAGAAAATACGATGCCAAGGGCTACATCGACTTTGTGGCCGACGAGGACGGCGACAGCAAACCCGACGACGACAAAACCTCACGCCAGCCCATCTATCTCATCTCCATTGCACCAGACAAAAACGGACGCACTGTGGGCAATGGTGTAATTCGCGACACTGCCGACTTTCACCTCAACAGTGCCTTCGGCTTCGAGGGCAAGGTGAGAGTGGAGGCAGACACGCAGTACTACTACTTCGACGGCGGAATCAAGCTGCTGCACCACTGCGTGAAGGCCGATAGGATAGGTGCCCTGGCTTTCGCCACCTACCTAAACCCCGGTGAAATTCGCATTCCAGTGCCCGAGCTGCCCACCGACTACAAGGGCAACCGCATCACCGCCAGCCTGCTCTACGAGACCAGCAACATGATGCCACGTGCCGCCTTCCTCACCAACGACCGTGCTGCCGACAACGAGATGATGACGGCTCGCGGCTTCCTCACCTACGATGCCAAAGCCAAGGAATACATCATCGCCAGCGACGAGAAGCTGAGCAGCCCAGACGAGGTCGTAGAACCCTTCCTGGCACTGAATATCGACCAGTGCAAACTGCGCGGCGAAGGCCCCGTAAACTTCCAGGTAAAGAACATCATTGCCAAGACCTTCTGCTACGCCACCATGAACATGGACAACGATGATCCCCGTAGCCTGCATCTCAACAGCATCTTCGGACTCTCCTTCCCCATCGATTCCAAGGTGCTGAATGCCATGCAGCAGTTCATCAGCGAAGACCTCCGCCTTGCTCCAAGTGCGGCAGACAAGGACGTGGTGCGGCGTGCCATGATGCACTACATGGGCGACGAGGAAGGCACGGCAGCCTATTCCTCATATGTCAGCAGCAACTATTATGAAAAGATACCGCAGGCATTCAAGAACACTATCCTGCTAGAAGGCATAGACTGGAGCTATGCCCCTGGCATAGGTTACTATTACGATGGGATGGCCGGACTGGCCGCCATCGGCGACAAGCAACTGCACTTGAACATACGCGTGAAGACACAGCTATACCGCCGCGGACAGGGTACCTATCTTGTTCTATACCTGCAATGCGCCAGCGATCATTGGTACTATTTCAACTACGAGTTCAACAGCCAGCAAATGAGCATCCAGAGCAGCATGGGCGAATGGGTGGACATGATAAAGGCCATACCTCCCAACGACCGCAAGACCAGCGGAGGCGGAGGTCATGGCGACTACCGTTATCGCATCAGCACCAGCCGCACCGAGGTGCCCAACTTCCTCATGCGCCTGGAGAACCTCGCCACTGGTCAAGACATCAACAACGGCTTGAAGATCGACAGCGATGCAGAAGAAGAGGAAACGCTGGAAGAAGAAAGGCTAGAAGAGGGCAAAGAATAAGCCCTCTTTCACGTCCCCATCCCCGCACGTCCTATGAGGCATCCTTGCATAGCCAAGACGGCATCAAAGAGGCGGAAAGTATACTAGCATCTTTCTGGCAGTTCCAGATTTCGAAAGAAATGCATGCACACATCGAGGGTGATTTTGCAATACAGAGACACGTTTGGAGCAAAAGAACAGCATCGGTTTATGGAGTGCCGAGATTTTTTTTCACAACATCCACTTTGTGCATCAACTCATTAAGAAAAAAAATACAGTGAGAGGAAAAATAAATTTTGCCAGTATAAAAAAAGTGTGTACTTTTGCACTCGCTTTTCCGAAAGGAAGAGACGCTCAAAGGCCCAGGTGGTGGAATTGGTAGACACGCTACTTTGAGGGGGTAGTGACGATTACGTCGTGCAAGTTCAAGTCTTGTTCTGGGCACCAAGCTAAAGGCAAGGCAAGAGACCCACGGAAAGGGTGCAGCCACCTAAGGCCCAACGACAAGCCCGGATGGCGGAATTGGTAGACGCGTACGTTTCAGGTGCGTATTTCGCAAGGAGTGCAGGTTCAAGTCCTGTTCCGGGCACTAAAGAGGGATTCTACAAGTAGTTCAAAATGAATGAAATGTAGAATTCTTTTTTTGTGTATGTTTCAATTTTGGCCACCTTTTCGGAAAATGGAAGAGAGTGTAAAGTAAACTGTGTCAGGTTACAATAAAAGTAGCTTAACACAGATTATTTTTATGGACAACGAAGAAACGAAGAAATAGATTACAAGAGAGCTGCTGAACAGCTTCGTAATGGTGAGCCATTATTTGGTAAGGACAGAGCATAGACCCCATATTGGAGCACATTTTGAATGCTGCCCTTGAAGGTGAGATGGATACCCATCTCCCTATTGATGAACGCTCAAAAGGCCAATCGCCGTAACACTTCTCTCGAAAAGCTTGTGTATCTAGCATACCGAAACATACGCGAGAAGTAGACTATGCCACTTGCCAACTGGGCTCAGATATCACAACAATTAGCAATAAAATTTAGAGAACGTTTTGAGATTATGTAACTTTGCCTCGGAAGAAAGGATCCTCATCTGGCCAACACGATTAACAATCGTATCATCCAGATGAGGTAAAGTATGAAGGATGAGAGCCTTGACACAGTTGAAATTACACTACCGCTTATCCCCACTAAATATCTACTGACCCTATGTTCTATCTTTGCACCACTATGCTAAGCCCAGCAAAGTCACGTTCTCCCTTCGCACGAATGTAGTATATTCCACTCGGCAATGGCGCTATATCCAATGTCAACCTCCCCTGCCCGCATCGCATGATGTCTTGCTTCACCACCTTGCCCTGCATGTCGCACAACTGCACCTGCCAGTCTTCTTCCATTTTCGGGCGCTGGACGGTAATGACATCGCGGGCTGGATTGGGGAATATTTCCAGCAATTGCACACGAGGCTCTTCAATAGCGTCCTCCATGCACTGGAAATTCACGAAGTCGTTCCAGTATTGCGTTGCCTCATATTGCTGTATGCTTTGGCAAGGCACATAAACGGGTATGGTGTTGTCCACGTCATAGATAATGTGATCTTCAAGCACGGGCGGCGTAGTTGCCTTGCACGTTACTTGCGTCAGATGGTCGCAGTATGCTAAAGCGTAAGCGTCTATACGCTGCACGCCACTGCCAAAAGATATTGAAGAAAGCTGGTGACAGTCCATGAAAGCACGGCTGGCAACGAAGCGCACGCCAGCGGATATGTCGAACTGCGTAAAACTGCAATCCGAAAATGTCGGGCACCCTATGCTCCTCAACGACGCTGGCAGCGATACGGAGGCCAGGCGAGTGCAAGCAAAGAAGGCATAGTTGTGTAACGCCACAACGCCTTCAGGCACATCATAGTGTGGCGATGTCCTTCCACAGGGGTAGAGCCAAAGCGTATCGCGCGACTTATTGAACAGCACGCCATCTACGGAGCAATAATGGGCATTGTCTTCAGCCACATTGATGTTTGCAAGGTTGTTGCACTTGGCAAACACGGCAGCGCCCAACCAGCAAACACTGCTAGGAAGCTCTATGCTGGTGAGCGGAGTACTCTCGAAGGCACTTCCGTATATCTTTCTCACACCCTGCGGTATGTCTATGCTCGTCAGCCCTGTATAGGCAAAGGCAGACCCCTCTATGCTCTTCACGCCCAGCGGCATGGAAAAAGCGGTAGTGAGGGGACAGCAATAAAACATTTGTTCGCTTATCTTCTCCAGGCTGTCGGGGAGGACAACCGTCGTAAGGCCATGGCATCCTGAAAAAGCACCATCCCCGATAGTGGCTACATTTTGCGGCAGGACCACTGCGGAAAGATTGTTGTTGCTGGAAAAACAATATTTTCCGATTGTACGCAACGTTTGCGGCAAGGAAATGGCGTGCAGCGCTCCACAGTCCGACAAGCCATTGTCGCCCAGGCAGACGACACCTTCTGGAATAATGACGACAGAAACGGAACTTATGTTGCACAAGGCCATCTCCCCTATCTTCGTAACGCGGTAGTTTTCGCCGTTGTGCAAAACAGTGGCTGGTATGCGAAGCGTGTCTGGCAACGATGCCGCATAGGCATGAATTCCTTGTTCCCAGTTTGGCCGTTGCTGATAGGTGAGTTCCGCCGTGTGTGCCGATGCATCGGTGATATTGTAGCACAACGTGGCGTTGGCATACGTGTATGTAAAGTCGTACGCCCGTGCAGGACTTGCCACACACACTAGCAATGCAGCCAGTGCGAAGAGTCTTGTTGCAGCATTCATCATCTTTAGTATTTTATTATGATGGGTCATGTTATTATGATGGGTCATGGAAATTATTTCTACATTCCTCCTTAGGTTTCCTTCATGGGCTAGAACCCATGTTACCTCAATCTGGTGCTTTGCCCGACTCGGCCGAGCCTATCGTTTCTTTGAGATTTGCCTATATGGAAGTTCAATATTATGCATGAAGATTACTTTTTCACGTTTACATTGCTATTTTGCAAGCGTTCATTTTTCTTTAAACAAACAATCAGTAATATATACGTCTCATCATATTTGTGAATGTATAGCTGCCATCACAAGGTGATTGTCGTATGGTAGGGTACTCTTCCACAAACATCTTTATACCAATTATTTACGATCACATGATAGACACCGTGCGGAAGGTTATTGATGTCGAACGAGTTGTTGATATCGCACACGCAGTTTGCGTTTTCGGGACGTCCCCATTCGCTGATGGCGATGGTGTCTCCGAACAGTTTCACATTCACGTCCACTTGCTTGTACCCGCAGTTGACAGAAAGGTTGTAGTGTGCGACGTGTAGCGTACCGTCCTTGTAGGAGAAGGCGACAGAGTCGGGGCTATTCCATCCTTCTGCGTCATAACGATAAAGGCACTCCGAAAATGCGATGTTCGATACGCTGACTTCGCGGTTGTCATCTTTGTCTTTTCCACAGGAGATTACTATTATTCCTACTATTGTTGCCGCGATTGCCCATACGGCGAGGGGAGGGATTTTCTTCATTCTTTAAATATTATATTTTGTTTTCTTCTAAATATTTCTGATATCTAATCACAAGGTGGCGAGGATTGGTATCTTCTACGCCTTGTGGAGACTACTCTGGTAGTAATTTGAAGAATGTAAGGTATGTGGCGCCATTGCCGTAGAAAGTAGTGTCCGAATCGCCATAAAGGACAGTTTCTTTCTTTCTCCCGTCGTATGCGGCTTGTATGGAATAGCGTTTTCCATAAATAATGATGGGATAAAAACCAGCGGTGTCATCACAGTTGACTAAATAAGAGAGAATCTGCTCGCGAGTGTTGTATACCACAGAGTCGTGTGCATAATAGGAACGGATGCTGTCGTTTGCCAGCATAAACACATCCATCTGGACACAATAATCCTTAAAGGTCGCCAGCCGATCGGCACGGGTGCCGCCATATATGAAGTAGTGATATGATATGGGTACTCTATTGGCAGCGAGTCCAGCCTGATGCAACTCATAGATGTAGCAATCGCCTTTCCTGTACACCTCACAAGAATCCCAGTCTAAGTAGTATGTGCCGAAACGGACATAACCAAAACTCTCTGGCGTAGTCTGATACTGGTTGAGTGCGAGGATCTGCCTGAACGAAAGGAACGGTCTTTCATTGACATTATCATCTTTATCTTTTTCGCAGGATATCAGTGCCGCTCCTGCTATCATCGCCGCAATTGTCCATACGGCCAAGGGGATAGTTCTCTTCATACCTTAAAAATATTTTATGCACTTAATAAACCTTACTAACCTCATAAACGTTACAAAAAAATTATGAACTTAGGAAGATTCTTTTGATACTAAATACAAAAAAACATCCCCAAATGTGTACGGGAAACTAATTTCTTACCAGGGAACCTCAAATCCATAGGTTTATTATTAACAAAATGCATATCTTTCCTTCAAGGCGGCGTACGATAGGGCGGGGGCAATAGAAAGAAGGTTTGCCAATCGAGAACGAGTAGAGAATGGGGACGGAAGGTTTCAATGCATGCCCGACGCAAGCGAGACGCGTATACATTATGGGAAATACAACTTCTCATATCATTCTCGTACGATGCCGCCACGATGACCGAACCACCTTACATTCGTTCCGCTGGCAAAGACTACGAAGGCTGCAGAGGCAATACAAAGCAAAGCCCTCGGATCTTGCGAGAGAGGGCTTTGCTTGCTTATTTTGATAGATGCTAATATGGACGTATTCCTAGGAGAGGGAATTAATCGGGGTTATCGTAAAGGAAAGAGTTCCAGTTCCTGATATTTCCATTGCTGTCCATCGTAGTCTTCTTGGTGTCGCTCTCGCTGCTGTGAGGGGCGATGAAGATATCCTCGCTGGTGAGTTCGGCAGTGGAAAGGTTTTCCACGATACGAGGACCGTCGGCATGGGAGTGGAGCAACACGTTCATGCGATGGATGCGTTCCTTGCGCTCTGCCAGACGTTCCTTCATGCGTCCTGCGCGCTGAATGACGGTGTCCTGACTACTGACATCGTTGGTGGTGAAGGGGTTGGCCTCTTCCACCCCTGATTCGCCCTTGTTTTGAGCCTCTGGATGCACGGGAACGACTACTGGTGCCACATAGGGGGAAGTCTGCCTATGTGCGACTGGAGTTGCCGCTTTCGACTCCTCCATGGTGAAGTGCTGGACCACGGGGGTTGGTTGAGGCTCGGGAACTGGCTGGTTGACAATGGGTGTCGCTTCTTGATGATGGATGAGGTTAATACCATCTTCATACTTCTGCGCGTCGTCGTGCTTCTCGGGAGCTGCGGCAGCATGGGCTTGCGACTGACCGTCGAGGATGTTGCCGTTGATGTCGTAGTGGTGTCCTTCGGCTCGGAGAGCTTCGCCATCCTCCGCCATCGGCAGCGCCAAGGCTGTGGTAGCTGCTACTGCAAAAGCGGAGTCCTTGGAAACCTGATATTCTTGTGGCGCTGCCTCTGCAGCATCCTGAGGTGTCTCCTGACTTTCAGCCCCGACACGATGTATTACCGTCCACCCGCAAACAGAATCCACCGTCTTGGTTTCTTTCGGTACAGGTTGCTGCTCTTGGTTTGCTGCAATATCGTTGGTCTTGCGCGGGTGGTTTCCTTTGCTGCCTTGCATCTGACCGTCGAGGTCGATCACCTTGGGCTGCTTCTTCCCTTCAAAGCCAGTGGCAATAAGGGTTATCTTGAGTTCCTCGCTGAGCGTGTCATCGCTGCCAGCGCCCCAGATGACATCGGCCATGTCGCGTCCCGTAAGTTCGCAGACGTACTCGGTTACGGAATCCATCTCGTCCATGGTGAGTTCTTTGGCAGGAGGATAAGAGAAGTAGAGTAGTACATTCTTGGCACCAGCAATATTATTGTCGTTGAGCAGCACACTGGTGGAAGCCTGCTTTATGGCATCCTCGGCACGGTCCTCGCCTTTTCCGATACCTGTGCCCATGAGTGCCGTGCCGCTATTCTGCATCACGGTGTTTACATCATGGAAGTCGATGTTGATATAATCGCTTACGGTTATGATCTCCGCTATGCCTTTGACGGCGGTGAAAAGCACATCGTCTGCCTGCTTGAATGCCTGGCTGAGTGAGAGGTTGCCTAATGCACGCAGCTTGTCGTTGTTTATGATGAGGATGGAGTCGACATGCTCACGGAGTTTCTTGATACCCTCTTCGGCCTGCTGACGGCGACGACGACCTTCGAACGTGAAGGG
>CAMURW010000026.1 GCA_947097635.1 uncultured Bacteroidales bacterium | reverse complement strand
TCTGAATTTTTAATATCTTTGCAGGATAGAAACCCTTTAACTCGCTCATATTTGACTTCACTGTTGTGAATTGCTTTCTGAATTTTTAATATCTTTGCAGGATAGAAACAAAGGATTTTTCACTTCTACGCTGCCACCAGTTGTGAATTGCTTTCTGAATTTTTAATATCTTTGCAGGATAGAAACTGGGTCCCAAAAAAGGAGGGGCCAAATTCTGTTGTGAATTGCTTTCTGAATTTTTAATATCTTTGCAGGATAGAAACGTATGTCTCTGAGAACCAAGGGCATACGCCGTTGTGAATTGCTTTCTGAATTTTTAATATCTTTGCAGGATAGAAACACAATCTTAGTATGTTGTTGTAAAATAGTGTGTTGCATTGTTTTCTGGAAAAATAAAAAACAAGGTCTGAAGGCTTTGAAGATGATAGCCGAGACCTTGTTTTTTGTTTCTGGGCATTTGGCTTGAAAAGTATAGGATTGTGGTGGGGAAAAGTATGTAATAAACTGATTCGTAGCGAGAAAATACGATATGCCTCCATTCTCTCCGCGAATTCAGCACAATATTGTGAAATTTGGTGCGGTTTTCGAGTGTTTTTTCAGCCAAGAATGCCTTGGTGGATAAATTATTTTCATAAATAATGTTAACAAAATGATGGTCTAAAACAATTCCAACTGTTGAGAAACCTTAGGAAGCGGCTCTTCCTTTTGACCATAGAAAAGTTCCATGCTACCAAACTGCTTGTCGGTAATGCACATGATGCAGACGATGCCAAGTTTCGGAAGATTGTTCTTTACACGGTTGATGTGAACGGTGGCGTTCTCCATAGAGGGGCTGTGGCGCACGTATATGGAGAACTGGAACATGTTGAAGCCATCTTTCAGTAGATTCTTACGAAAATCCGATGCTACTTTCCGTTGCATTTTCGTCTCGGTAGGAAGGTCGAATAGAACAAGAATCCACATAACTCTGTATTCGTTATACCGACTAACATTCATGCTGATACGCCGATTATGATTACAACTCTGGGTAGATAATTTTCCTGCTCTCGCCTAAAAAACATTTTACTAACGAGTTCACCGTAGTGCCTACTGCCACCATAAGAGGGCTGCGATGCCCCGCAATATGCACGTCGAGGGTGGGCAGGATAAGGATTTTTTGTTTCATGTCTGTAGTGATGTCGTCGCAAGGCCCGCCCTCGTCCACGATGCCTGCTACCAGAAAGTCCACGTAGGGGCGATAGGGCTCCATGATGTCGTCGGCAAGGCAATAGTCGTCGTACTGGCTGCGATGGTGTATGCCCATCACAGGCAGCAGTCCGGCGCAGACCAACGCCCTTGCCACAATGGCACGCAATATGGCATAGCCATAGTTGAGAAGATTGTTGGGCGGTGCTTCGTCGCGTCCCCTCACAAAGGAAGGGTGGGTAGGGAAAAACTTGCTCCAGTAAAAAGCGGCGGCACGTCCTTCCAGATTGTCGCTGTCGTCACTCTTTACCACTTTCACCCATGCCTTCATGTTGCCCACCTCTTCTCCCCGCAACCCGTTCAGAACCGAGGCTTGATTGGCGATTTTACTTTGCACTGTCTGCTGCCACAATTGTTTGCGCAGCGGCACGCTGCTCTCCAGTTGACAGCGGAAACGCTGTGAAAACAGCATATTGCCGCTTAGCGGCAACTGGAGGGCGACAGGCATGTGGCTGCTGTTGCAGGTGATAATGGCGGTGTTGTTCGCCAACAGCCGTTCTATGAGCCCTTGCGTAATAGTGATTTGGCTATGATCCAGCAGCACCCACCCGATATCTTCGATGGGTATGGTCTTGATGACGGCAGTATCACCTCCCTTGCTGGGCAACTGTGCCACCAGCTGTCCGTTGCGTGTGGAGAGGTAGGCGGGGCTGGAGAAACAGAGTGTGCGCTTTACCATGAGAAGGGTGTGCTTGGATTGTCATTCACCTACCGCGACGATGCGTCCGATATGATCTACTCGTACCTTCACTATACCCTCAAGGTCTGACAGCGACAGAATTCTCTTCCATGTGGTGTTGTGAAGTTCTTTGGGCTTCTTGACTTCGGTGTCTAGGTGATGACGAAAGACATAATCTTTTGAAGAAAGGTTCTGCACCCTGTATAGGTTTGGGCTGATGAGGCTGTAGTCCTTGAAGTCCAGCAGGTCTATCTTATAATCGCCACTTTAATTCGTCCCCAATTTTGAATTAAAACGTCTCCAAACCTGAAATTAAATCGGCTCCATAATCGTGCATAAATAAAGGCGTTGCAAATCGCTGCAACGCCTTTTTATTTGTGTTTAATTGCTATTTAAGCTGCTTTAACAAGCATCATATCGTCGTAGTTCAACGCAATTCCGCTGACGTGGTGACGATATATTTTTGCTCCCTCAAATGGGTTGCCAATGGACTGGTTGCGTCCCATCCAGTCGGCAAGTTCCACAATGGTTGACTTGCTGGAGGAAAAGTACACGAATTTTGTCCCTACGAGACATTTCAGTACGTCCAGATAATCGGACAGCTTCCAATAATTGTCGCTTCTGTAGGTTCCGCAGTCGGTTGACAGATACGGCGGGTCGAGAATGAATATCACGTCAGGCACCAGCCGGAACTGGTCGAACAGCCGACGATAGTCCATCGACACCACCTCGACACCCTCCAGATAGCCCTCCACGTCGTAGTCATCCTTGCGGACACGGTTGTAGAGCGTTTCCTTGCGGAACTCCTCGAAGTCGTGGGAATAGTTCATCGTGAAGTGGAGGTTGCTCGATATGGAGAACCAATCGACAAAGCCGGACTTGTTCCACTTCTCGACCTCGGCCACCACCTTCGACCGCACCGGCTCGTCGATGCGCATTTTGTGCGGCACACTGGCCACGATGGGACGCAGGGCGCGGAGCATCTCATTCGTCCTGTCAATATTGGCCAGACGCTCGCTGTAGTGATCGTAGTCGTTGTAGACCACGCGACAGTCCGGGCGAGCGCGTTTGATGGTGTGGCTGACGAGGCCGCTGCCGCCGAATAAATCGATGAACACGGCGTTTTCTTTCTGCTCTCTGGCCATTTCCTCCAGCTGCTTGATGAAGCGGCGTTTCTGCCCCTGAAATGGCAACGGGGCGCTCACAAACTTTTTCACGTTGTTTGGTTGGTTTGGTTAGACATTAAGTTCAAATTTCACGCTTTCCTCGCCATTGAGCAAGGCGCGAGTTTTCTCTATATTGTTTTCATATATATGCACATTGCCCAGGAACAGCGTAATGCTGTGCAGGGGCAGGTCAACCTGTCGGCTGATAAGGTAGAGGTGGTAGATGTCCGAGGGCAAACCCAGCGAGGCATCACTGCTGCGCTGGTAGGCCGTAAGCAGCAACCGCCCGTCCTCAATCTGGAACTGCACCAACGACAGGCACGGCGCCTGGTTGGTTTCCACGTTAGTCTCTCCGAGAAACAGCACATAGTTCTTGCTGTTGCGTTTCTCACGGTTGATACGCTCCACCAGCTTTGGCAGTCGCTCAAAGTAGGTCGGGTAACTGTTGACCAGGATGGGGCCGCAATAGTCCCACCACGATATGCCTGCCTCGCGGTAGGCCTCGGTATTGCGCTCACCCCGACAGAAGAGGTCGAGCTCACTGCGGAGCTTCTTCCGGGCGATGCCGTGGCTCTCGAAAATGTCAAGCAGGTCGCCTGCGTCCATCCGCATCACTTCGTTGGGCAGATAGCGGATATTTCCCTTTTTGTTCCTTTGCTCGTGCCCGTTTTGCAGGACGTTGTTGAGCATTTGATAATACTTATTCATAGATGGTTATGGTTGTTGGTTTTGCTATATCAAAAAATCTTCGTACTTTTGCAGCCTCTTACCACGTGGCACTATGCCATAAAAATACGCCTGAAGAGGCTGGAGGATTAAGTCCCCAGCTGCCTCTTCAGGCGTATATGTTACTAAAGTGGTAAGAGATTTTATTAACAGGCTGGGGGCTTTTTTATGCCCACCCCCCAAGGGCAATGGGCTCACTCGCGCAGGTAGGGTTCCACGTCGAAGGCGTCCTTTTCTCTCCAGCCCTCGTCGAGGCATTTCTGGATGTGGTTGCCCACGGCTTTCTGGAAGGCCGTCAGTTTGCTTGCCGACGTGAATTCGTAATAGACGGGGCTGCCGTCGGCGGCCTCGCCCAGCTTCAGACGTACCGGGCAGGTCATGCTGTTGCGGAACGTCACCTGGTTCTCGATGGAGAGGTACACGGGGCAGTCCTCGTAGACGAAGCCGGTGAGGATGCCCTGCTGCACCCGCTCGTTAACCAGCTCGACGAAGAGGCTGCGCACCTCGTCGGCTGTGGGCCTGTGGTCGAAGTCGTGCTCCTTCCACTCGGCGCCGTCCTCGGTCTCGGTGATGGCCAGGCGCACCCGCCACAGCCCTTTCACAGGGTTGAGGCATACGATAGGTTCGGGGTTCCTTCCCCCTTCTGCGCGTTTCATGGTTATGTGAATATATATTTGGTTTTACCTTTGCCGAAGGTCTCGGCCTTGATTGTCGTCTCAAGCGGGAGCCGTCCGGCACCTCCTTGATTTGCTCCAGGAAGTTGCGCAGCTCGATTGACGAGGTGAAGAACTTAAACGGCTCGCCGTTCTTCTCGATGGCCACCAGTGTGCGGTCGTCGCCCTGGTCGGTCTTGATGCCGGTCTCGTAGTCCTTGACCACGATGGGCAGGTTCACCGGCTCCGGATGCTGATACTCGGTCCGGGGAAGCGTTTCTTCCCGTCGGCGGGCGCGTAGCCCACGCCCAGGTCTTTGAAATTTTTCATTGTTTTACCTGTTAATTTTTGGAATAAGTTATTACAATCGGCGTGCTTGGCCATGCCGTAGAACGACGCGACCAGCACTTCTTTCCTTTTCCTTGACTTGACCTCGGCCATCTTTATTGCTTTCCTTTTGCTCTTTTCTTTAATCTGCGTTGCAACACTGTTGCAACATACCCAACGGCCAAAACCGGCCAAAATTTTTTCAAAATCGACCCGCTTACGCGGGATTTCCAAAGGGGGCGCAAGCCCCCTTACGCTTTTCGCGCTTCGCGCTCCGCATTCTGCTCCTACGACACCTCGCTCAGCGCTTTGTACGCCTCCACGCTCGCCGCCCTCACGAGGGTTCCGCGGAAGGCCAGGCGCGAGCCGATGTTCACACTCGTGTACAACGAGTCGCTGTTTGCACCTGTGCACGACACGCCGCCATACGCGTACGCATAGCTGCTCGAGCGGTACGCCGCGCGGCCCACAGAACTGCTGAATTGGTACAAGTCGCAGTAGTTGGTGGTGCTGCTGTCGCCTTGGTTGCCCGCCGGCAGGATGTCCATGTATTTCCCGTGCACCACGCTCCTGAAGTAGATGACCGCCGTCGCGCTCTTTACCTTCCGCTGGCTCCCGTCTGGCATGTCGATGACGAACTTGTAGTCTACCGACCCTACGTTCGCGGCCACCTTGTCCAGCCACTCCGCCTTGTCGCCCATCCAGTTCTGGTAGCCCATGCAGTTCACGCTGTTTACGCTCGTCAAGACGGGCGGGTCGACATCGTTCCAGTACCACGCGCCCTCCGTCGCCCCGTTCGGGTTCACCGTGTCTTTCATGCCCAGGGCCGCCGTCCGGTTCATCGGCTGGCCGTTGCTGTTCTCGCCGTAGCCGCACTGCCCCTGGCTGTCCCGCGTGCCGTATTTCGCGAAGAAGAGGTTCGCCACGTCTTTGTGCTGCTCGTAGTCTACCTGCTGCATCCCACGCAGGCCAGAGTAGAAACTGAAGTCCGTCCAGCTTATGCTCGCCGCGCTCGCCGAGCCCGTCATCACGCTCCGCAGCTTGCTCCCCACTATCGTGCTCTCCGCCACAGCCACCGCGCACGCCTCGTGCTCCACCCAGTCCGGCTCCATGTCCTCTATCCTCGTGCTGTTGCTCAGCACCACCTTGTCGAACTCCGCGCTCTTCAGCACCGTGAAGTAGAGGTCCGTCGCTCCCTCCGGCACGTCGGCTATCACGTACATGCCCGGCTCGAAGCCGACACCCAGCGTCTCCACCAGCACGTCCTCCACCACCGTCCCGTCGCCGTCCACAAACACGCTCCCCAGGAAGCCGCTCCCCGGCACGCTCGGGAAGCGTACCCGCTTGTAGCCGCCCACCTGCACATGCACCACCGCGTAGCTGCTGTCGCTGCTGTAGGCCGCCGCCAGCGTGCCCTTCCCAGTCAGCACCTTGTAGTTCGTCCGCACCAAGCCCGCCGCCGTCAGGTCGGCCCACTCCAGCACCGTAGCCTCGGGGCGTGTCGGCATCGCCTCGCGGCTGCTGAAGCAGCTGTAGTGTTTGTTGTTCAAGAGGTCGTTCACTCCCTTGTACCAGTAGTGAGGCTCTATCATCATCACGTCGCCCTCCGCACCCGTCAGCAGTGCCGCCGTGCAGCCAGCCGTCTCCTCCGCGTCGGCGTAGTAGCGGCTGTCCTTGTCGTGCAGGGGAAAATATGTCATTTCCCCCTCGGCGGTTATCTTGCCCAGCACCCTGTGCCGCTTCGCCAGTATCTTGTTGATGTGGCCGCTCGGCGCGTAGGCCGTGCCGTACTTGTAGCCCGTCTGGTTGTCCAGGTTGCTGATGTTGGCGGGGTCGCTCGTCGAGTTGTCGAACTCTATCATCGTGTATTCGGGGTCTACTATTTCCAGTTCGGGGTACAGCGTTTTCACCTCCTCGCTGATGAAGCGCGTCAGACGGTAGCGCCCTGTCAGCGCGCAGTAGCCGACGAAGTTGCCCTGCGCGTCCACGCCCTGCAGGTTCCTCGACGCCATGCGCACCAGGTCTTGCCCGTCGCCCTCCACGTCGCCCAGCTCCACGCGCAGCCTCTGTAGGCTGCCGCACCGCCCGGCTATCGTCTCCCACTCCAGACCTGGGCAGCCGCTGACGATAAGGGTGCCCACGCTCGCGTAGCTCTCCAGTGTCAGCCCCGCCATCGTCAGCTTCGGCAGGCTCTCCAGCCGCAGCGTGGTCAGCGTCCCGGGCAGCACCAGCGTCTCCACCGGCGCGCCAGCAGCCATCAGCACACCCGCCACCTCCGTGCCGCCAGCCTTCAGCGTCTTCAGCTTCGTCTGGCTGCGCAGGTCGA
Organism: uncultured Bacteroidales bacterium; assembly: GCA_947097635.1. Lineage (GTDB taxonomy): Bacteria > Bacteroidota > Bacteroidia > Bacteroidales > P3 > Colimorpha. The sequence goes on along the minus strand of CAMURW010000026.1, from coordinate 3,773 downwards.
GTTCCTTGCTGCTCGCGCTCGTGCTGGCTCCGCACTGGTTGGTCACATCCAGCTCCTCAAGCAGTCGGCAGGCGTCCAGCTCCATGAACCAGCTGCCGCCCGTCGAGCTGGCCACGCCCAGCAGCAGTCTCCGCATCTTCACGCACTTGTTGAAGTTCCACGTGCCTGTCATCTTCCCAGCCATGCCCGTCAGGTCAAGCTCCAGAATGCGGCTCGCACCGAACACGCGTATCGGGTCGTTGGCCGTCAGCGCAGCCGTCAGGGTCAGGGTTACTTGCTGCCCCTCTGCCGCCTCTATGCCTATCTGGTAGGTCACGTTGTTAGTGCCCCAGCCAAAGTAGTAGGCCTCCAGGCTCGTTATCTTTATCGTGTTGGCTGCATCACCCGCAGCCCTCGCCACGTAGGCGTCGATGTTGTCACTCCGATATTGCCCGCACTGGTACTTGGCGTCCAGCAGGGCGAAGCGGTTCTCTATGGTGAAATGGCGGTGCGCCTGGCCCGTGCCCTTCAGGGCGTACATAAAGCTGTATCGCGTCAGCTCGCCCTGCTTCATCACACCCTCCAGCTGTGGCACTATGTAGGTGAAGTGGCCGCTTTTGTTGTACGCCGTCTCGCACCAGTTGCCCTGCTGCTCCTGGTCGAACATCTCGTGAACCCTCGTGTTGGTCAGGTGGCCTCGCATCGTGCCTGCCACCGTGGCCAGCTGGCCGCCCATATTGGCCAGCACCAGGTTCCACAGCCACGAGTCGTGGCCCTCGAAGGCGTACTTGTTGCGGTCCACGTCCCACGTCGTGCGTGTCAGCAGGTAGTCGTAGGCCAGATAGCTGTCGTTTCGGTCGCCCAGCATCGTGTCGGCGTCCCAGAAGAAAAACCACCACTTGCCGTTCACAGGCGAGCTGCTTACAATCTCGCCCGTCGATATGTTCCTCACCACAAAGGTGGCCAGCATCATATTCTTTGCACGCTGGTCCACGCTCATAAAGTAGTCGGTGTAGACATACCAGCCCAACAGGCTGTCCACGTTGAAGTAGTCGCCCACCTGCTGTGCGAACTGGCTGTTGACCCACGTCTGCAGCCGGTCGTCGCCGCTCTGCTCCTGCAGCCTTGTGGCCACCTCTGCACCGCTGGGTCTCATCGTGCGGATCCAGGCAAACAGACGCCTGATGGCCGCCTTCTGCTCCGCCGTGGCCGCTGGCTTCCCTTTCGACGCATTACCGTTCCACGTCGTGTCGTCCTCCGGGTAGCGGAACTCCAGCGCGTCATCGAACTCCGCGTCAAGCTGCGCGTCAAGGTTCTCATCCACCTGGAAGTTGCACAATTTTTCGCTGTTGTTCAGGAACTCCAGGCAGCACAGACACTCCAGCTGTGTCCCGTCGCCCAGGTCTATCGGGTCAAAGCCGTACACCCGCCCGCTGCTCTTTTTCTCGTTGTTGAAGTTGTACTGGCCGTAGTACAGGCTCTCCCCGTCAGCGCTCTCGCTGCTGAAGATGTCTATCGGCATACCGTCGAAACCCGTCCGGTAGGCCGGATCCACCGTCTGCGGCGGCGTCAGGATGCCCATCTCCTTGAACACCTCGTTCATCAGCTTCGACGCACCTGTGTTGTGCGTCAGCGAAGAGTCCGAGAAGTCTTTTTTCATCACGAAGATGTTAATGGGTATCGCCCCAGGGCGCATCCGGTAGTAGTTCTTTGGGTTCCCCTTGTCGGCCTCGCAGGTGCCGGTACCGGGCGCAGCCATCTCTTTCTGTGCCTCGGCGCCCACATACAGCTTCGGACCGTCCCCGGTGCCTTTGTTCAGGGTGATGCGGTAGTTCTTTCGCGGATACTTCGTCGAGCTCGTTCCCTGGATCTGCACCAGCACGTTCCGCGCCACGAAGTCGTATTCCGCACCGTAGGGGCTGTAGAAGTAGACGTCGCCATAGAACTTCGCGCTCTTGTCGTTCGTCGCGTTCAGCTCCTCCAGACCGCCCGTGCGCACTATCCTCAGCACTCCCTTCCCCTTTGCACGCAGCTTGTCGATGTCCACCACGTCGCTCTCCAGGATGTCGTTGTTCTCATACACCTGGTATATCTCTTCGCCCGTCAAGCGGTCGATGGCAAAGTTGCCAAATTCCTCGTCGTCGGTCAGGGCACGTGTGTAGACGCGTGTGATGCGGTACTTCACGTCCGCACTCCCGCTCTCCACCGTGATGCCTACAGGGTCGGCCTGCATAAAGCTGTCCCCGCTGCCGTACACGTCCGCCGAGCAGCGCACGCCGTTCACGTACAATTCCATAAGTCGGTCGCCGCTTCGGCGGCCTATCACAAAGGCCACCTTGATCCACTCGCCGCTGGCGTAGTTGGTGCTCACGCCTGCCGGCTTCTCAATGCTCTCGCCCGTGTCGTCGTCCACAATGCTCTTTGTGCCGCCAGTCAGCAGGCTGATAAGTTCTGTCGTTATCCGGAAACCCTTGCCCCCGCTGTAGCAGCTGATGACGTTGCCCGTGCGGTCGGTCGGGTTCTGTATCATATACTCCATCTCCACCGTCAGCCCCGTCGCTCCCGGGTCGTTCTGGAACGGCTTCAGACCTATAGTGGCCTTTGCACCGTTCTTCAGCACCAGGCTCTCCCCATCCCAGCCGCTCACGTTCCAATCCACGTTCTCAAACACGGTCTGCACTCCCTCATAGCTCCACTGTGCTGGGTTGGCCTCGCCGTTGCTCCTGCCGCTGGCCTTCAGCCGCAGTGCCAGGCTACCAACAGCCTCGCTCAGATTTATGCTGCTGCCGCTCACCTCGATGGTCAAAGGGTACCGCGTGCTGCCGCACACAAGCTCCCGGCTCACCGTCCCGGCTTCGTTGAAGCGGTTGGTGTACGTCTGCATCGTCCGGCCCACCGCCATCGTGTTCACCGTCGTGCCGCTCTCCACCTCCTGCACCGTCGCCGTGCTGCCGCTCGGATCGTAGGCCACCCACTGGAAGACCAGCTGCTCGTATTGGCCGCTGCCCAGCGTGGGGTACTGGCTCTCGCTGGCCGACACTATGGCCCCGCTGTCGTCCACTGCCATCAGGCCGATATAGGGCGCGCTGCCACCGGCCTTCAGTATGTCTATCCAGATGCTCTCGCTCCGTATGTCGCCCACCTCCGCCACCAGCTGCAGCCAGTGCCGTCCGGGCGTCAGGCTCCGCGCAGCTATCTGGAACTCGTCGTTCGTCGTGCCGCTCTTCGTCACCGTCTGGCTTCGGTTCAGCGCGTGGCTCTCGTCGCCGTCCACCACCAGGCTCACCACCTTGCTGCCGCTGCCTCGCACAGCCCAGGGGATTACTATCGTCTCTGTGTCAAGATAGCCGCCGTTCCCAAAGCTGTCCGCAAGGTCGTAGCTCGTCGTCAGGCTCAACTCCACCACGTTCACGCTCTTGTATGCCTGCTTCGTCTGGCTGCTCTGCGCTCCCGTGCTCTCGTCGGTGATGATGCACACCGCCTGCACGTACACATCCATCGTGCCGGCCTGCATCGCCCCGCTGATGTCCAGCGTGTAGCTGCCCGCCGCCACGTCGTTCAGTGTCCTCTGCAGGGTGATAGTCGACCCCCTGCGCACCGTCACCGTGATGGTGGCTTTCACGCCGTCACTCTCCCCGTCGCCGTTCAGGTGGTCGTACTGGTAGGTCAGCTCCACGTGGCCGCCCACCTTCACCTGCTGTGCGCTCACATTCGCGCGCAGGCTGATGCGGCTCAGGTTCGTCGTGCCGCCACCGCCCCCGGTGGCCGGCAGCGGCACCCTCAGGTCGGTGCCG
>CAMURW010000025.1 GCA_947097635.1 uncultured Bacteroidales bacterium | reverse complement strand
TATGGTTGAGTCGATGATGGCTTTGTTGAAGAGAGACACGGCATCGGGTTTGTCCCTCAGGCACGAGGGAATCTTGTTAATGTCGGTGTCCAGCCCTACGCACAGGAAGCTGCGGCGTTGGTGGATGAGGTCGATGATTTCTTGTCGTTTCATAATTTATAGTTTTTGAATGGAGTATTATTATTTGTTTTGAGGATTGCTGGGGACATCGGTGGGAGGCGGCCGAGCCCCTCGGGCTATTATTATTCCGTGAGGCGGTGGAACTTCTCTGTCAGCTTGGCGGCGGTGATGTTGTTCAAGGGCTCGTCGTCCACTATCTTTCCTTGGTTGATGATGATGGCTCTGCTGCACATCGCCTCCACTTCCTGCATGATATGCGTGGAGAGCAGGATAATCTTGTTTTTTCCCACGCGTCGTATCAGCGTGCGTATCTCTTCCAGCTGGTTGGGGTCCAACCCTGTGGTAGGTTCGTCGAGGATGAGGATGCCGGGGGCGTGTATCAGGCTTTGCGCCAGTCCCACACGCTGTCTATATCCTTTGCTCAGCGTGCCAATCTTCTTGTTGGCCTCCAAGGTCAGTCCGGTGAGCTGTATCATCTCTTCCACGCGTTCCATCACAGGCTTGTCGCACAGCTTGCCGTCTTTGGCATAGATGCCGGCGATGAAATGCAGGAATTCACGTACGTACATGTCTGTATATAGGGGGTTCTGTTCGGGCAGGTAGCCGATGAGCCTTCTCACCTCCAGGGGCGCGTCGAAGACGCTGTGTCCTCCTACGGACACCTCGCCTTCGGTGGGAGGAATGAAGCAGGTGATGATTTTCATCAGTGTGCTTTTGCCGGCACCGTTGGGGCCCAGCAGCCCTACGATCTCTCCTGGTGCTACGGTGAAGGAGACATGGTCCAGTGCTTTCTGTGCGCCGAAAAGTTTGCTGATGTCTTTTATTTCAATCATAGTTTGGTGCGGCTTAGTATAGTTGCAGAGGTGTGTGATGCTATCTTTCTTATTGTTCTTCTAGCATTTCTTTGGCTTGCTGGATGCTGATGCGCGTGCCGTTGTAAAAGGCAATGACAAAGGCATCGTCGAAGCCTTTCTTTCTCACCTCGTATTGTATCTTGGCAGCTTCCTTCGTTGTGGCGCAGTTGCCCATGGTGTAGCGGTAGGTGCCGTCCTGTATGTACATCTCGTAGTCTTCCAGGCCCTTGAACTTCTTGTCTCCTGGCATCAGCTGTTTGGGACTCACCAGGAACTGCACGCGGTAGACGATGCCTTCCGTTGTCTTCACTTCTTCCTTGGGGACATAGGGCTCGTCGATTGGCTTGGTGGACTCTGGTGCCTGTGGCGGTGCAGGTTTGTCGTGTGTGGTGCCTACAGGCTGCATGGCAGCGATGCTGTCTGCTTCTACTCTGGCGATGCTGTCTGCCATCTGCTGTGCCAGCATTGCTTGCTGTATTGCTGCCATGCTGTCGGCTTCCGCTTTGGCGCGTGCTGCCAGCTCTGCCGTGCTGGGGGCGTTCTTGCCATAGCCGGGAAGGTCTATCTCGAACTTGGCAGGCGCCTTCGTGCCTTCCAGCTGAGCCTTGTATTGTGCGAAGGCACGAAGCAGGCATTCCGCCAGCGTACCTTGTCCCATGTCGCTCATCATGTATTGCTCCTCGGCGGGGTTGCTTATGAAGCCTATCTCAGTAAGTACGGCGGGGCAGGTGGTCTTGTAGAGCACGAATAGCTCAGCCTGTTTCACGCCGCGGTTCACCGTGCTGATGCGGCCGGCATACTGTTTCTGTATGAATCCGGCGAAGTTGAGGCTGCGGTCCATAAAGGCGTTCTGAAACATGGCGAACTGCACGTAGCTCTCCGGGCTGTTGGGATCGAAGCCTTTGTATTCCACGTTGTCGGCATAGCCGGCTTCCAGTAGTATGTCGGCATTTTCTTTCTTGGCCACTTCCATGTTGCTCTTGCTCTGACTGAGCCCCATCACGAAAGTTTCCACGCCCGTGGGCTGGTGCGTGGGATGGCTGTTGGCGTGGATGCTGATGAAGAGGTCGGCTTTGCTGCGGTTGGCGATATGCGCGCGTTCGCTCAGTGCCACATCCACGTCCGTGGTGCGAGTGTAGATGATGTTGATGTCGGGGTAGTTGTCGGCGATGAGTTTGCCGAACTTCATAGCCACTTGTAGCACCAAGTCTTTTTCTTGTATTTTTGCACCCTGTGCGCCGGGTTTTATACCGCCATGACCGGGGTCTATGACGATAGTTTTCACTTTTGCAACCTCTTTTGTCTGAGAAAAAGCAGGACAAAACGCTATCAGTAACGCAATAAATAACCAAGTTAAACGTTTCATTTTCAATGAAATCTTATAAATTTCTCCTAATTGCAAAACTCTTTCTATCTTTGCAGATTTGATTTTGCAAAGATAGTCAATTTTTTTGAACTGCTGAAAGAAAAAAATAAAATGTTTAGAAGGCTGAAAAGCAATGCATTATTACGATTTGGTTTAGGTCGTATGAGGGCAGGGGATATTCCCTCGCAAGCTTGGCGGCGCAGCCTATTTTTTGTTTTTCTCTTCCTGTTGTCACAGTTTTTCCCCCTTTCCATCGTCGCACAGAATCCCACAGCTCCCCAGCAGCCAGGACAAGCGTTACCCTACAGTGCCTTTAGTAGCAGCACACAGGACAGCGCGATGCAGGTGACGCACAGACCGCATCGTCACAAGGTTGCCGACAGCACCTTTCGTGTCTCTGACAGCATCCTCAGTGCCAGCAGGGCACGCGCGGACAGCATCCGACATGGCGAGATATTGCTGCAGCTGTCGCCCAACGCCATCACCGATATCATTCACTATAAGGCCGTGGACAGCGTGGCCATTAATCTGGACACGCGGCAGGCCACGTTGTATAAGGAGGGCGACATCCACTATGACGGCATGGAACTGAAGGCCGACGAGGTAGTGGTGGACTTCAACAGGCAGACGCTGAAGGCACGCGGCGTGCCCGACAGCACGGGACAGTATGCCGGCCGTCCCTATTTCAAGCAGGACGACGCAGAGTACTATGCCGACACCCTGACGTTCAATTATAGCACCAAAAAAGGCATCGTCAGCGGTGTCCTCACGCAGGAAGGCGACGGTTACCTGCACGGTGCACGTGTCAAGATGGTGAGTGACAGCGTTATGTTCCTTTCGTCTGGACAATACACTACCTGCAACTACGCCCATCCCCATTTTGCCATCAATTTCAGCCACAGCAAGCTCATCACTGGCAGCATGATACTTACTGGTCCTGCTTATGTCTCCATTCGCGACGTGCCTACGCCTCTGGCGTTGCCGTTCGCCTTCTTCCCCTTGGTGAAAGGTCGCAGCAGTGGCATCATAGTGCCCTCCTACGGCTGGATGAACGGACGTGGCTATTATCTGAAGGACGGCGGTTACTACTGGGCGGTGAACGACAACATGGACCTCACCTTTCTGGCGGAACTCTACACCAACATCAGTTGGAAAGGAGAGGTGAGGAGCAACTATTACAAGCGCTATCGCTACAAAGGCTCAGTGGACATCAGCTACGGGCGCTATCGCCAGGGTCTGAAGGAGGACACGGCGCAGTATAATGTGTTCAGCGATTTTAAGGTGGCCTGGCGTCACGACCAGGATGCCAAGGCCAACCCCCACAGCCGCTTCAGTGCCAACGTCAACCTGCAGAGCCGCAACTACAACAAGACTACCACGAACAGCAACGACTACTTCAACAGCACCACCACCTCCAGTATGAGCTATAACACGCAACTGAGTGCTTTCCTGAACCTCAGTGCTGCCTTCAACGAGAGTTTCAACAGCCAGACGGGTCTCATGAACCTTAAGTTGCCAACGGTGTCGTTAAGCAGCATCACTTTCTATCCATTCCGCGGAAAAAACGCCACTGGCAGCAACAAATGGTACCAGAATATCAGTATGAGTTATGTGATGAATGGTGGCAACAACCTCAGCGTGCAGGACACCAACCTGCTGAAGCGCAGCGTGCTAAGCAAGATGCAGTATGGCATCAGCCATCGCATTCCCGTACAGAGCAGCGTCAAGGTGCTGCGCTTCTTCAACTGGACAAACAATATCTCCTACAACGAGCGTTGGCACTGGAGCACCATCCGCAAAAGCATAGACTCTGCCACTCAGGCCTTGAAGATAGACACCGTGCGGGGCTTCCGTGCCAACCGCGACTTCAGCTTCTCGTCGTCGCTCGGCACGCGCATCTACGGAATGTTCAATTTTCGCCTGCCGCATTTCAAGGCCCTGCGACACGTTATCAACCCCTCCGTCAACTTCAGTTTCCGGCCCGACTTCGGTAATGAGAAACTAGGCTTCTGGAAGAGCTACACGGACAGCACAGGCTACGTGCATCGCTACTCCATCTTCGAACAGAGTCTCTACGGTGGCCCTGCGGACGGCAAGAGCGGCATGCTGGGGTTCAGCATCGGCAACAATCTGGAGGCAAAGTTCAAGCCCTTGAGGCTGAAGAGAAGCCATGCCGCCGATACTGCGGCATTGTCCGAGGAGGAAGAGGAGGAGGAACTGAAGAAGATTGTGCTTATAGAGAACCTCACCGTTGCCATGAATTACGACCTCTCCAAGGATTCGCTGAACTGGAGCGACCTCACGGTGAACGGACGTACCACGCTGTTCAGGGGACTGATGCTCAACTATAGCGGCAATTTCATCCCCTACGAGGTGGACAGCGCCGGTCGCAAGCACAGCCAACTGTTGTGGAACACACGGCGCAAACTGTTCCAGCGCAACAACTCCACCTGGAGTGTGCAACTGTCCTGGAGTCTCAGCAACGAGACTTTCAGGCGCAAGGACGACAATGGTCGTCCTGTCCGCAGCAACAATGTCGAGTTGTTGTCCCCTATCCTTCAGAGCCCCTACGATTTCAATCCCGGCCTGCTGGCAGGCAACTACGTGGACTTCAGTATGCCGTGGAGCCTCTCTTTCAACTACACGCTGAGCTATGTGAGCACTTACGTTGCCAGCCAGTACAACTTCTCCAGCAACGTGGTGCAGAGCCTAGGCATCAGCGGCAATGTGAGCCTCACGGATCATTGGCGCATCAGTTTCTCCTCGAGCTACGACTTCGTGAACAAGGGTTTCAGCTACACCAGCCTAGACATCTATCGCGACCTGCACTGCTGGGAGATGCGCTTCAACTGGGTACCCTTCGGATATTATCGCAGTTGGAATTTCATCGTGAACATCAAAGCCAGTTCCCTGAAGGACATCAAGTACGAGAAACGCCAAAGTTATCAGAACAACGAGAACTACTCGCTGTATTGAAGTGAGTGGAATAATAAAAGGGCGGTGCCACATCTCTTGTGTGGCATCACAGTCCGAAACCTTACTGCCATGGAAGACAAACTATATTACGACATCTACGAGGTGTCGCGCGAGCTTGGCGAGACTGCCGCCACGTTGCGTTACTGGGAGACACAGTTCAAGGAGCTGAGGCCTACGCGCAGCAGCAAGGGCAACCGCCAATATAAGAAGGAGGATATCGAACTGCTTCGCCGCATCATCTATCTTTCCCGCAGCTGCGGCTACACCCTCGATGGTGTACGCGACCAGTTGCGCGCCGACAGGCGCAACCTCACCAAGGAAAAAGTCATCGCCGACCTCCAGGAGGTGAGGGACTATCTGCACTCTATAAAAGAGGAATTATAGGCGGCTCAGACCACCTGCAGCCTTGTCCTCATAGCGCTTCTCTCACTGCCCTGTCGGTGGCGAAGAGGTCGTCGAGGGTGGGGTGAGGCAAGAAGGTGGCTTTCGCCATGGTGTTGGCCACGAAGTCGGCGATACCCAGAAACGGCAGCTTGCCGCCGATGAAACGTTGCACCGCCACTTCGTTTGCCGCATTCATGATACAGGGCATATTGCCGCCCTTCTCTATGGCGTTGTAGGCCAGCGGAAGGCAGCGGAAGGTATCGGTGTCGGGAGGCAGAAAGGTGAGCTGAGGATGGTCTAGGAAGCTGAAACGGGGTATGTGGCTTTCTATGCGTTCGGGGAAGGTGAGGGCATATTGTATGGGGGTCTCCATGGTGGCAGTGCCCATCTGTGCCTTGATGCTGCCGTCGCGATATTGCACCATGCTGTGCACTACGCTTTGCGGGTGCACCCACACCTCTATCTTTTTGGCATCCACGCCGAAGAGCCATTTGGCTTCTATCACCTCCAGCCCTTTGTTCATGAGGCTGGCACTGTCTATCGTCACCTTGCATCCCATCTTCCAATTGGGATGCTTCAGTGCTTGTTCCAGCGTCGCATGCTCCAGTTCCTCTCTCTTTTTGCCCAGGAAAGGCCCCCCGCTTGCGGTGAGCAGTATTTTGTCTATCTCGTTTCCGTAGGGTCCTTGTGGCAACACTCCGGCTTCTCCCACCAGGCTCTGGAATATGGCGCTGTGCTCGCTGTCCACGGGCAGTATGGCCACACGATGCTCAGCCGCCGCCTTCGTTACCAGGGCTCCTGCCACCACCATGCTCTCCTTGTTGGCAAGGGCCACGTTCTTGCCATTCATTATGGCGTGCATGATGGGACGCAGACCGGCGAATCCCACGATGGCACCCAGCACCATGTCGATGGTGGACATCTCCATGATATCGCAGATGCTCTCTTCGCCGACGAATACCTTGATGTCGGTGTCTGCCAGCGCTTCCTTCACCAGCGGGTATTTGTTTTTGTCTGCTATGACCACAGTGTTGGGGTCGAACTCCCTGGCCTGCTGTACCAGCAGGGCTGCGTTGCCTCCCGCCGTCAGCACTTCCACTGCGAAGCGGTCGCGATGGCGGCGGATGACGTTGAGGGCTTGTGTCCCTATGCTGCCTGTGGAACCTAATATGGCGATATTTTTCATTGGAGTTTTTATTCAGGATAGTGGATGTTGGTGTCTTGGGCGGCACAGGGCTTCGGAAAAGTCTAAAACGAGATATACTGCAGGGGATTTACTGCTGTGCCGTTCAGCCACAGTTCGAAGTGAAGATGGGGTCCCGAGGTCAGTTTGCCGCTATTGCCCAGGTAGGCTATGGGTTCGCTGGCTCGCACGATGTCGCCTTCGTGCTTCAGCAAGGCGCTGTTGTGTTTGTACACGGTGATGTAGTTGCCGGGATGCTGCACAGCTATCACATAGCCAGTCTCCACGGTGAAGTCGCTGAAAATCACCGTACCTCCCAGTGCTGCCTTCACTGCTTCATTGGCAGCGCTGGCGATGTCCACGCCATAGTGCTTTATTTTGGGGTCGAAGGATGCCACCACCTTGCCTTTCAGCGGCGTGAAGAAAAGTTGCATGTTCACCGCCTCCGACGATGTGTAGTTGTTGGCGGTGCTGGAGGGGGAGGATGCTTTCAGCGAGTATTTGTCGGCGTTCTCCACCTCTTTTCTCAGTAGCGAGTCTTCCTTGCTGCGCCGGTACGGCGGCCGTTTGTTGTCGGCCTTGTCCTTCTTGGCATCGATGTGGTGGCTGTTGTCCTGCCGTTGCCGCACGGCATCGGGGTCTTCTCCCATCATGATGGCTTTGATGTCGCGCAGTTGCTGCTCCTGTGCTGTCAGTTGCTGCTCCAGCGAGTCCACCGTCATGGCGTTCTGGAAGGCCTGCTGCGATAGTTTGGGATTGGTGTAGCCGGGTATTAGTTCGCGCAAGGGAGTGAGGGCAATCAGCAGGAAAGTGAGCAGCACGAAGATGATGACAATCACGCCTATGGTGACGAAGAGGTTGATGCCGGTGATTTGGAAGGAGAATTTCTCGCGGTATGTTTCTTCGTCCATCACCACAAAGCGGTGACGGTTCTTCATCACGTCGGTGATGTCGTCTTTGTGATGCCCCAAGCTGTGGAGGAGGCTCTTGGCGGTGTCCCATAGCTTTTTCATGGGGGTAGATTAATAATAATGAATAAAAGAGGGCGAACCCACATTCGCCCTCTTCGTTAATATTATTGTGTTTATTGGCAGCATTGGCAGCATGGGCTGCTTAGGAAGCCCAGAATGTCTGTAAACTATCGTGGTTTCAGTCTATTAGTATATCTTGTCGCGGTGGTCTTCCACGTCGGCTTTCATGCGTAGTGCGCGGAAGATGCCTTGCACTTTCTGCATTTCGCCTTGCTGCAGGGAGGACTGTATGCCTGCTGCATCGGCGGTGCCGGTGCTTACGCTGTCTATTTGGATGACGTACACGCCGCTGGCACCTTTTACGGGGGCGAGAAGGCTGTTATTCTTCTTGGCGACGTTCACTGCCACTGTGACCTGTGCTTTGGGTTCCATGCCGTAGCCACCGAAGTAATAGCCGTTGAAGTTCACGTCAGATACTGTGTCCACTTTAGTGCCAAGCTGTGCTGCTATGGCGTTGATGTCCTTGGAGGCCTTGAAGGCTTTCTCGGCTTTTGCCAACGCCACGTCGGCTTTCTTGGCCACTTTCACGGGCATGTCCATAAACTGGCGTGCTTGGTCCAGAGTGGCGTAGCCTTTTTTCAGCACGTCCTTCAGTGCGCACACCACGTAGGCGTTTTCGGGGTTGAACACACGGTCTGCCACAGCGCCTTTCTCTGCGTCTTCCCCGAAAGCCCAGCGCACTATTTCGCGACCGTTTTGCACGCCCTGCAGGCTTTGGCTCATCAGTGCTATGTTGTCGCTGTGCACCTGCAGGTTCTGCTGCTTGGCGGCATCAATCATGGCGGCATGTGTGCGGTTCTGGCCAGCGAACATATTGGCTTTGTTGTAGATGGTCTTCTCGGTCTTGTCGCTGGGTACTATGTTCTTGGAGATCAGTGCTACGCGATATTTCTGCTGCGGTGCACTCTTGCCGGTGACGCGAATAATCATGTAGCCGTATTTCTGGGGGTGTTCTATCATGAAGATGCCGTCTACGGGGGTCTCTATCACTCTTTCGTTCAAGAAACCGTAGCCACCGTCCAGTGCCCAGCCCATGTCGCCGTTTTTCTCCTTGTTGTCGCTGTACTGTTGCACGGCCTGCTCCCAAGTTGTGCGCCCGTTCTTCAGGTTGGTTTCCACGCTGTCGGCAATGGCTTTGGCCTGCTCGTTGGTGCGTGTGATGTTGCCGCCGGCGCTCTGGTTCATCACCCAGATGGCGGAGGCACGCAGGCTGTCGGGACGCATGGCAATGTCTTTCACCTGTCCCATCACCCAACTGTTGGCGATGATGCGCGGCTCAAAGTAGCCGTGGTTCGCAGTGCTTCTGATGATGCTGTCCAGTGGGCTGGGGTATTCGCTGGTTTTGTGCCACGTGGTGTCGTAGCTGGCATCGCTCTCGCTGTTCACGAAGAAACTGAAGTCTAGTGCCGAGGCGGTGTCCATGGTCTGCAACTCAGCCCACGCTTTCTGGGCTTCGGTCTGTATGTTGGCCATGTCCTCTGCGCTGGGGGTGACGGGGAAGACGATATAGTCCACCTGCCTCATCTCTTCGTAGATGCGGAACTCTGCTTTGTGCTCGTTGTAGTAGTTCTTGTAGTCTTCTTCTGCGGGCATGGCTTCTTCGTCCTTGATGTTTTGCAGGCTCAGTGCCGCCACCCTTACGGTAGCGGAGGTGGCGCTGATGTCGGCAATCTTCTGTGCCATGGCTTTGGGTACATACATGGCCTGGCTGATGAGATTGTTGTATTTTTGCTGCTCGCGGTCTTCGCGCACGGTGCGTTCTATCTCCAGCCATTGCTGCTGGTATGTGGTGTCCAGCTCGCTGAAGTGCTCGGTGTAGTACTGGATGGCCTGGCTGTTGAAGGCGCCCGTCTGCGGGTCTGTGAAGGCCTGACGCACGTAGGGGTGAATAAAGTCACCGCCATACATGTCGTTGAGCTCGGCCTTGGTGATGTCGATGCCCAGTTGCTCGTACTGCTCGCCTAACAGGGTCTCCTGCATCAGCTGCTGCCACACCTGTTCTCTCAGTTGGTATTCCTGGTCGCTATTGAGGCTGGCGAGACCCTGGCTGCGCATCACCTGCGATTTGGTGGTCTCAAAGAGGTTGTCGAAGTGCTGGTAGGTAATGGTGTTGCCGTCTATCCTACCAGCATCCTGTACACCTTCTCTGTTTTTGGTGAAGTCACCTAGTATGAAAGCGAGGGTGGCACCGCCCACCAGGACTACCGCCAGCCACGAATGCTTTCTAATCTTACCAATAATTCCCATTTGTATTTATTTTTACTTTTTTATTATTTTCGGTTTTTTGTGAAAAATTTTAAAGGTGCAAAAATACTAATAATAGTGGACATAAACATAAATTTTGCGAAAAAGTTTTTCTCACAACGCCATAATATGTTATCAGTTAATTATTTATTATGTTAAAAAAGTTCACCACTACATCGAAAAGGCAAATGGGATCAGACTTTTTGCACCGTGAAAAATAAATATTTTGCCTCCTTCGGCGTACATTATTATGCGCAAGGGGCGGCAGAATTTATTCTCGTATTCTGCCATCACTTGCAGGCAGGCGCCGCAGGGACTGGCAGCGGTGAGGGTACCTTGCGGGCCGCGTGCCGCAATGGCCAGTGTGTGGAATGCTACGTCGGGGTGGCGCGCCGCAGTGCCGAACATCACTGTTCGCTCGGCACAGAGGCCGGAGGGGTAGGCCACGTTTTCCTGGTTGGAGCCAGTCTCTATGGTGCCGTCCTCTAGCTTCAGGGCGGCTCCCACGCGGAAGTGGCTGTAGGGGCTGTGGCTGGTGGAGGTGGCGGCGATGGCGTGTTCCAGCACCTCGCGGTCCTCTGAGGAGAGCTCTTCCATGCACGCGTATTCTTGATAGTTGATGGATAAGGTCTTTTCTTGCATAGTGGCAAAGGTAATCTTCTTTTTCCACAATAAATTACGCAGTCTTTCGTATAATATTGTGTCATCATGGTAAAGATTGGTAACGTAGAAGTGGGCGAGTTTCCCGTGGCGCTGTCGCCGATGGACGATGTCACGGACCTGCCTTTCCGCCAGCTCTGCAAGGAGTT
>CAMURW010000024.1 GCA_947097635.1 uncultured Bacteroidales bacterium | reverse complement strand
TAGCGCTATCATCAACCAGGTATGATAAACGCGTGACTGTCCATAGGCGCGACCGTGACTGCTTTCTAGGACGGTGCCTGTGGCCAGTGCCGCTATTATCATAGCAAGGAGGATGGGAAGGACTTTTTTCATGTGTTGCGTAATTTCTAAGAATTATTTTTTATCTTGGCAGGGAGGGTGTGTCTGTCCTGGTCAATGTCGTAATTTATTTTTTGTAAAAGTACGAAGTTTTTTCGATAGCACGCAAGCGGAAAAGACTTTATAGCTTTCAATAAGTGGAAAGATGCAGGAAAGATGATGAGCGGAAACATAATCCAAATACATTGTACCTCACAGCGTTTTCGCGTCTCGCTTGCGCCAGGTCTGCGTCGGCACTTTCCTCTCCATTCCCAATATTTAACCCTCCTTTTTATTACCCTCACTCATTGTTTTCCTGTTGCAGCATAACCATCTGTGCAAACTCTCCGTTTTTTGCCATGAGTTCGTCGGGTGTTCCCTCCTCGCTGACCGTGCCGCCGTTGAGCACCACGATGTGGTCGGCATTGCGTACGGTGCGCATGCGGTGGGCAATGATGATGACGGTTTTGTTGCGCACAAGTTCGGAAATGCTGGTTTGTATCTTGGTCTCGTTCTCGGCATCGAGGCTGGCGGTGGCTTCGTCCAGGAGGATAATGGGGGCATCTTTCAGTAGGGCACGGGCAATAGAGATGCGCTGCCGTTCACCGCCCGAAAGCGTTTCGCCATTCTCTCCGATGATGGTGTCGTACCCTTGTGGCATGCGGCTGATGAAGTGGTCGCACTGCGCCAGCCTTGCCGCCCGGTGTACCTCCTCGTCGGTGGCGTTGAGCTTGCCGATGCGGATGTTGTCGGCAACCGATGCGTTGAAGAGAAGCACGTCTTGAAATACCACTGCATAGTGTTGAAGTAATGTTTCCGGGTCAATTTGTGAGATGTCTTTTCCGCCGAGCAGGATTGTCCCGCTGCTGACATCCCAGAAGCGTGCGGCAAGTTTGGCTGTGGTGCTCTTTCCGCCGCCCGACGGTCCCACCAGTGCCGTAATCTCGCCCTGACGAGCAGTGAAAGATACGTTGTGCAGTACCTGTTTTCTGGTTTCGTAGGCAAAATTGACGTTGTGGAAGGCTATGTCGTAGTTCTCCACTTTCACGTCCTTGCTTCCCCCTAATTCGGGCATCGCATTGATTTCCTTCGTTCTATTGATGCGCACGTCAAGAAAGGCAAGTATGGCCAGGTTGTTACAGACCTCTTGTATGGGATTGTACACCGCCGCTGAAACAAGGAGGAACGCCAAATAAACAAAAAGCGACAGTTCGCCCTGCAACAGCAGCCATGCTCCCACAAGAATGACCGAAGGCATGCCTAGTTTAAGCAGCACAACGGAGAGGTTGACGAGTACACCGGCTACCAACTCGTTGTCCAATAGTGTCCTCTCATAGTTTCTCAGTCGTTCGTCAAACGTTCTGTCATATTCGTTCTCCCCGCTATACGACCTGATTTCTTGCACGCACTCCAGCCCTTCCTGTATCTGCTCTGTGACCCCCCTCTTTACGTGGTACAGACGGGTAAAACTCCTGTCAAGTTTCCGTCTCGACAGCAGCAGCGTAGCCACGGCCAGCGGCACGACCCAGAAAAGGGCGGAGGCCAGTCGCCAGTCGTAGCAGAACAGTCCTATGGCAACGATAACAACGCTAATCGTCGCGGCAAAGAGTTGCGGCACGGCATGTGAGAAAATCTGCTCAAGCTGTGTACAATCCTCCATTACGGTGGACGTGAGATCGGAGAGATTGCGCTCCCCGAAAAAAGCGAGCGGCAGCCGGCGTAGTTTCTCCGCCAGCGTAATGCGGCGTCGGGCACTTTCCATGTACACGGTGGTGTAGGTGCTGTCGTACTGCCATCTGCAGACGACAAACATAATGGCCATCAACACTAGCGCAAGGGATAGATAGAACCATAGCGCGTGATGCTGCATGCCGGACTGACTGTTGAGATATTCCCATAAAAAGAAAAACAGATAAGTTGGAGGCAGCATCAACGCAAGGTTGAACAAGGTAGAGAAGACGATGCCCCGCCGCAGGTCTTTTGCTCCTTTTTCCGATAGGGCAAAACGGCTTTGGAAGTATTTTATCATGATTTAATGTTTTTTATATTCATAGTTTCCACATAATGGCTTTCTGATACTCATTCCACATGTGATAGTATTGTTTCCTCACGCCCAGCAGTTCCTCGTGCGTGCCCTGTTCTACTATTTGCCCGTTGTCTAGAACCACGATGTTGTCGGCATCCTGCACGGTGGTCAGTCGATGTGCAATCATCAGCACGGTCTTGTTATGAGTCAAATGTGACAATGCCTTGCGGATAAGATGCTCGTTCTCTGGGTCGGCGAATGCGGTGGCTTCGTCGAGTACCACGATGGGAGCATCCTTCAGTATGGCACGGGCAAGGACGATGCGCTGCTGCTCGCCTCCCGAGAGGTAGGTGCCATCGGCTCCGATGACGGTTTCTAGTCCTTGTGGCAGTTGGTCAATAATCTCGCGGCTCTGCGAAAGGTCGATGGCTCGATTTATTTGCTCCATGGACGCATTGGGGTTGCCGTAACGTAGATTGTCCATCAACGAGGTCTTGAATAGGCGGGTGTTTTGGAAAATAAAAGAAATGTTTTGCATCAGCACCGCCTTGTCTGTTTGCCGTACATCGACACCGCCGATTTTTACGCTTCCTTCGCATACGTCCCAGAAGCGGGGTATCAATCGGGCAATAGTTGTTTTACCGCTGCCCGAAGCCCCCACGAGAGCAATGGTCTTGCCGTGCGGAATATGCAGGTTGATATGGCTGATAGCGTTTTTTTCTGCTCCCTCATATCTGAAGGATACGTCATCGAAACGAATATCAAACGACTGCATGGCCTGTGGCTCGCGGCAGCTTGGCAGCGGCTTTGCATCGGTAAGTTTCTCCAGTCTCACCATCGCCTCGTTGGCCAAAAACAGATCTTGAGAGAGATACATTATTTTCATCACATTGGAGGCGATGACTGGAGCTATGAGCACATAAAGAAACAGGTCGGAAAGAATGGTCAACGTTTGCCCGCCATGTCCTATCATGATGATACCTACTGGAACGAGGACGAATGCAAATGCATTGATGGCAATGGTGTAAAAGGTCATAGGCGTGCGGCATCCAAGTGTGTATTTTGTGACAAGATCGCGGTAGGTGATGATACTGTCGTAGAAGCGTTTGAATGAGAACACCGTCTGCTGGAACACCTTGACCACGGGAATGCCACGCACGTATTCTACCGCCTCTGCGCTCATTTTTTCCTGTGCGTCGAGATACATCCTCTGAAACTTATTGTTCTTTTCGTTCTTTGGGTTCATCATGTGGCTCATGATGCCAAGAGCACAGAAGACGGGCAGCAAGGCAGCAAGGCCCAGCTGCCAGTCCACAGCGATCAGCAGTACTATCACGCCAATGGGCGAGACGATGCTGCCAGCCACGTCGGGCAGTATATGTGCCACGAAAGTATGTGTCTGCCCGGAGTCTTCGTCAATAATCTTGCGCATCCGTCCGGTGTCCTGCGCGTCGAAATACCCCAACGGGGCACGCATCAGTTTCTGCATCGCCATGCGTCTCATGTTGGTCTCGATGCGGAAAGCGGCAAGGTGAGAGAATATCAACGCTAAGAAATATAGCACCACGTTCACCACGGAAACTACGAGTGCGGCAATAGCGTAATCCCATACAGGCGTGTCTGAGAAACTGCCATTTGCGATGAGCAACGTGCGCACCACAAGCCACACGAGAATAAAAGGAACGAGCGACAGCAGTCCGTTGATTGCCGACAACCATATTGAGCAAGGAAACAATGACTTGCGTTCCCCCATATAGGCTTTTAAATGTTTGAGTGTTTTAATCATATATTAATGTTTGAATATTATGGTTTCATTAGTTCTTGCCTGCCGGACATAGATATTCCCCGCTCGCCGGCATCAGCTGGTCGATTATTTTGTTCAAAGAAGACTCTCTCAGCATTACCATGCAGAGAGACAGGCTATTATGCCTGGTAGGTAAAAGCAAGCCCTACACCCATCGATAGAGGAGCTATGGAGATGCAACTCCCCTATTGTGCTATTGATGGACGCAGGGCTGCTTAAAGTGCAGACGTGCCTATATGGCGTTGATAAATTTCACCACGGCATCGCGGTCTGCTTTGCTCAGCTGACGGAACTTTTCAATGGAGCGGCGTGCGTCGCTATTGGGCGCCCCGTGCCACATGATAGCCTCTATTACGTTGCGTGCACGACAGTCGTGCAGGCGGTCCTGTGCACCCGTGCACACCAGCGACAGTCCGCGTCCCCATAGCGGCGTGGTACGGCACCAGCCAGTGTTGATGTTGTTAACCATCTCCAGCCTGTGCTGTATCAGGTCGGTGTAGGGCCATATCTTCTGGTAAGGATATCGTGGTAGGCGACGGTCGCCGTCGGCGAAGAAATTGGAGGGGTCTGTGAAGTTGTCGGGACCTGTCGTCCAGCTGGGACGATGGCAATATGCACATCCCATCTCGTTGAACAGCTTCTTGCCGCGTTGCACGTTGGCATCTTTCATGTTGCGTGCGGCAGGTACTGCCAGTCCGCGATGCCATACCATAAAGTTTGCGAAGTCCGCGTCGCTCATCTCGGCGGGTAGGGTGTCGCACATCAGGTAGTGATAGATGTCCTGCTCCACGTTGCCGGTCTTGTTCCATTTGGGGAAGTAGTCGTAGAATGAGGCCTGCACGTCAGGGTCTTTGGAGGCGGTGCGTGCGTAGGTGGCGGTCATGTAGTGCTTGCGCTTGTTGCTGCGCGTCACGTTGGTGATGTTCCAGATGGCGTTGCTGCCGGGAGCATCCTGCAGGGGACCGCGCGTGAGTGCATAGGTGTAGCGCTTGGGATGGTTTGTCTTGCCATAAAAGGCGGTGGGTGCCCAGTCGTTGCCGGCCCAGAATTTGGGGTTGAGGTTCACGTAGCCATCGTTGCTTTCTTTCTGGTACTGTGCCTTCAACGAGTCGTCCGGGATGGCATCGATGAGTCCCACGCCATACACGCCGATGGTGCTTTCTATGCGTACCTTCACCTGACCGTAGTCTATGGGGTTTCCACCGCATTCCAGCGGCACGTAGTAGGCACTCTGCGGTATGGTCACTTCGGGATATATCAGTTCATAACTCTCGCCGTCGGCGAATTTGTTACCCCATTCGTCGGTGTAGTTCAGCCATGCTATGTTGATCTGATTCTCGTCGATGGGTGCCTTGAAGGGTGCCACGGCCTTGGTCTGTGGCATGCCTGTCAGCGACGATAGGTATTGCCCCTGTTGGTTGGTCACTACCAGCAGGTAGCCGTTTCCCCAATCGTCGGCACGGTAGCGGTTCATGCGTTTGCCGTGTCCGTAGCCAGGGTGGCAACTCTCGCAACTGTTGCGTACATACAGGGGCCCCAATCCGGTGAAGGGCGCGCTGTTCTCCGTAATGGTGTGTTCAAAGAAATACTCACCGTATTTGAATTGGTTGGTCAGACCCGCCTGCTCCACGGCTGGAGTGGGGTCTTCGTAGGCCGATGCGCTGGCGTTGAAGGTGGTGCCCAGTAGACCGCCGGCGTATGTCTCGTCGCTGAGTACTTCCGGTGTCTCAGGTTCGTCTCCCTTGCAGGCAGTGAACAACACTCCGCTCAGCAACGCGAGGCTCAGTATCTTAAGCGTTTTATTCATTTAGTATATTTTCTTATTATTCAATTTCTTCCGAGGCATCCGACGTTGCCTATTGTATTGCTGATGCCGGGTACTATCGGTTTCATGGTTTTATTTTGCCAGCTCGCTGATTACTTCACTGAACACCTCGTCGATGGCCTGGCAGGCTTCCACGGCTCTGTTGTAGGCTTCGTCGGAATAATGTTTAACGAAGGGCGCCGGCATAGCCTTGATGGTGTTGAGTGCGTTGACGATGGAGGTGGTGACTTTTTTGTCCAGGCTGGGGTTGCGGTCTGCTATGAGGCTGTGCAGCGACTTGTTGGCATCGCGTTTGTTCAGTTCCGCCACGCCGCCCATGTAGGCGTTGTTGATGCTGATGATGTTGTTGTAGAAGTCCTCGAGGCTTTTCTGGCTGTAGGGGCTTTCTATGTAGGTGACATCCTCGCCGTTGTGTGCCTTGCCTATTTTGCTAGTGCCTACTTCGTCTGCTATGGTCTTGCTGCCGTCGCAGATAGCCTGCAGTGCGCCCACCCAGCTGCTGTAGGTGCTGCCGGCGTTGCCGGCGTTCAGCATATTCTGGCCGTAGCTAAAGCTGCCGCCCGCTACCGTGCAGTTCAGTTCCAGTTCCTGCACGCGTGTTTTGTGGCTGGCTACGGACTTGTCGCCGGCCCAGCTTACTTCCAGCTGATAGCAGCGGTTGCGCAGGTCGCCGGCCACGGCCACGGCATATACCATGTCCTTATCGGTGATTTTGGAGGCACTTTTGGCGTGTCCGTCTTCAAACAGGATGTATTCTATGCCGTGGAAGCCCAGCAATGCCGAGCTGAAGGCTTCGCCGGCAGCCACATCGCCGTTCTCTCCCTCTAGCAGTGTAAGCATGTCGGCATTGTTCATCAGTGTGTTGAAGGCGTTTTCGTCCAGCGGCCAACTGTCGATATGAGGGTCTATGCCGAAGTCGCTGGCAGGACCGAAGAGGAATGCTTCGCTCTTTTCCCACCACGCACGGCTTGTCAGGAAGAGGTCGCAGGCGGCCTGTACATTGGCATCGGAGCGCTGAGTTTTCAACGTCTGCAGTGCTTCCACCAACTGCTGGCTGCTGTTGGCAAGTTGTGTGTAAGTGGGAATGACGGTGCCGTTTACAAACTGCTCGGCAACATCTTTCATCCGTGCGTCATCTTTGTTGTCGTCTTTGCCGCTACAGGATACGAGGTAGCCCGCCATAGTCAACACTGCGGCCAAGGTAAAAGATTTAATAAAATTGAACTTCATATTTGAATTTTTTTTAGTTATTATTTCTTGCTGTGAATATATATATGGTCTTATTTGAACATGCCAGCCCATGTGATGCCTAATGCCAGCCAGGGCTCGTTGTTGTACTGCTTGTTCAGTATCCGCATGCCGGCTTCTGCCTTGACGGCAATTTGCGGCAGGGGTGAGTAGTTGAGTCCCAGTGCCAGCGAGGTGCGGTCGGTCCATTCTAGGTCTGTCAGTCCTTGCGCAGGGACGTAGCTGTCGTAGTTGTCCACGCGCAGGAAGGTGTACAGCTTGTGGCGGCTGGTGACAGCCAGCACGTTCATGCCAGCTTCGAGGCCTATGGCGTAGGCCAACTCGCCAACGTTGGTGTGGGGGTACGGGGAACCGTTGGCGTTGCTCAGAGACTTGTTGAAACGCGAGATGGTGCGTGAGTTCTGTAGGTAGCCGATGTCGGCGTTGCCGCGTGCCACAAATCTGCCTTGGTGGTAGGAAAAATCCACGGCGCCGATAACCACATGTCCTGCCACGGTGTCGTAGCGACTGCCTTCGTCTACGGTGATGTCGTTGCGGAAAGCGTTGCCCACGTATCCGCTCAGTCCTATGCTCAGGTTGGCGATGCCGCCGAAGTCCATCCTGGCAGCCAGTGCCAGATGGTTGGCGGGGCGCATCTCATAGGGGCTGGCACTGGCATCATGTGCCCATCCGCTCACGTTGAAGAAGGCACTGTTCAGTGCCGGCAGCACCTGTGCCTCGTAGCGCCACTGGTTGTTCTGCCCCAGATGTCCCCACAGGCTTACGCCGGTTTCGTGCCAGGTACACGGGATGATGGTGTTTTCTCCTTCGGGGCGAAACACGCCGAAGTATTCTGTAGGCAAGTGGTGCTGGTTGGTACGTCCCACGGGCACCACGATATGTCCCATGCGCAGGTTGAGACGGCTGCTCCAGCTTTTCTGCAGCCAAAACTGCTCCAGCGCCACCTCGCCGCCGCGTTCAATCTCCTTCTCGTACTCGCCGGTTTCTTCTGTCTCCAGTTCCACGGCAGCCTCCGTGCCGCCATGTTCGAACTCTATCTCAGTGCCCATCGTCCAGCCGTGCCCGAAGTCGTAGCCCAGCATGATGACGGCGTGCGGCACGTCCACTTCGCCGTGCCCTTTGCTGTCTTTGTAGCGGTCGGAGAAGGTGTAGCGGAACACGTTGTCGCTGTAGAAACTATGCTTATATGTCATCTCGCCATATCCTCCGATGGAGAGCCTGCTGTGTCGTGTGGTTTCGTTTTTTGATGCAGAAAGGGTGTCGTTGCCCTCGTTCTGAGCGAAAATGGCACCGCCACATAGCACCATAAGAAGTGTGTAAATTACTGATATTCTTATTTTCATGATATTCGTGCAGTATTTTTTGACGATGCAAAAATCGTGCTTTCTTCACTTCTGCCAATTCGTCAATACTGGTGATATTTCCATACGCACTACCTAAAGTTAGTTACTGATGAAAAGTAGCTTGCCTGTCTTCATGCCGTCTGGATTGCAAGACGGCAAGGACGCAGACTTTTTTCAGTGCCGTAGGGCAGGCATAAATATGTATGATTGCTTGTAAAGGAGTGCCGAGGAACACTTGGTTATCGAATGTAAACATACTGTTTGGTCATGCTCATTAGTGATAGTCCGCAAAGTGTCCAGCCATCATCATCGTCCCGATCAGCTCCAGGAGAAGTCGTCAATTCGCCTCGCCTGGGTCGAGGGCGGATCGGAAATTTCGACCCATCCTCGACCCATTCCCGACCCATCCTCGACCCATCCTCGACCCATTCCCGACCTATCACACAATATTTGAGGCGCAAATAGCCCCTCTTCACTTGCAGGATTCAAATAGCCAATGCACGACTTAATGGAGTTCATTCACTAAATTTTCGGAGCAAAGGCATAATTTGTATTTTAGATAAGAGAAAAAATCACGTTCTGTTATTTGAATCCAGCAAAGATTTCGATTGTCTTACACAATTATTATTGCGGGATAAATATTTTTCGTATCTTTGAAGTCTCGTTCTTAAAAGGCTATTTTTACAAAAAGGCGTAATAATCAAATAATTAAATACAATAATATGAAGATATTAGTTCTGAATTGTGGGTCCTCATCCATCAAATATCAGCTCATTGACATGCAGGGCGAAAGCAAGGCCAACGTTATGGCCAAAGGATTGCTGGAACGCATAGGTTTGGAAATGGGCGAATTCACCCATAAATACAACGGGCAGAAGCATTACGAGCAACTGCCTGTCCCCAACCATACCGAAGGCATCAAGATTGTGCTGAAAGCCCTTACCGACACCGAAATGGGCGTGATAAAGGATCTCAAAGAAATAGAGGCGGTAGGCGACCGCATCGCACACGGCGGGGAACTGTTCCACGAGAGCGCACTGATCAACGACAACGTGATAAAGCAGATTCGCAGCCTCACGGATCTGGCACCTCTTCACACCCCTGGCAACCTGGCTGGCGTGCGTGCTATGCAGGAAGTGCTGCCCGGCGTGCCCCAGGTGGCTGTGTTCGACACCGCTTTCCACCACACCATGCCCCCCAAGAGCTACCTCTATGGCTTGCCCTACGAATATTATGAGAAATACGGCGTGCGCCGCTACGGCTTCCACGGCACCAGCCACCTCTATGTGGGACAGAAAGCAGCCAAGATGGTAGGCAAAGATTGGAAAAACCTGAAGATTATCAGCTGCCATCTCGGTAGCGGCGCCAGCATCTGTGCCATAGACCACGGCAAGAGTTTCGACACCTCCATGGGCATGACACCTCTGGAAGGCCTCATAATGGGCAGCCGTCCCGGCGACGTGGACCTGGGCGTGCTGACATACATCATGGGCAAGGAGAACCTGACGCTGAAAGAAGTCTCCACCATCCTCAACAAGAAGAGCGGCTTGGTAGGCATCAGCGGCGGCACGCAGGATATGCGCGACATTCGCGCCGGACGCGATGCCGGCGACGAGCGCTGTGCCTACGCTTTCGATATATTCGCCCAGCGTGTGAAGCGCTACATAGGTGGATATATGGCTGAAATGGGCGGCTGCGACATACTGTTGTTCACTGGCGGTATAGGCGAAAATGCCTGGTTCATGCGCCGCCCCATCTTGGAGAACATGGAGTGCCTGGGCATCAGGGTGGACATGGAACTCAACGACAAGATCATGGGCGAGGACTGCATCATCAGCACTCCCGACTCCAAGGTTACCACCATCGTCGTCACTACCGACGAAGAGTATGTGATTGCCAGCGACACCTATCGCCTGGTAAACGCCAAGTAGTCATTTCACAAGAACTATAGCAGTGTCGACATTCGTTTTCGGCACTGCTTTTTTCACTATATTATCCATAATATTATAATATTATGGATAACGATTGCATCATAATGGCGGGCGGCATCGGCAGCCGCTTCTGGCCGCTCAGCAAAAACGACCATCCCAAGCAGTTTATCGACGTGCTGGGGACAGGAAAAAGCTTGAGGTCGATTCTTATTGAAATTCTTCAATAAGAATCGACCTCCTCCATGTTTGTGGCTGGCAACGTTTGCTGGAGAACGAAGTTCCTAAAAAGGAAGTGTTAGTTCTTTTTTCTGTTATCATTCAGATGATGGCTAGCATCTTGCAGACGACGAACCGCTTCGGTAGCCTGTCTTATCAGCTGTGCGTAGCGATTGATCTCGCTCAGCGTCTCTGTGTCGTAAAATTCACGCTTGCGACGGTCGTTGGGTTCCACATAGATGATGTCGTCGGGCTGCAGGTAGTAGTATGGGCTTTCCAGCGACTCCGACTTGGTTAAGTCCACCATCCCCAGCGTAACCCCATGTCCTGCATCGCGCACCACGCAGATGTTGTCGCGGCGGCCATAGAAACTGACATCGCCGGCTTGCGCCAACGCTTCCAGAATGGTGAGGCGGTTGCCGTCGGCATATGCTTCTGTAGGATGCAGTACTTCCCCCACCACAGAGACACGAAATGCCATGAGCCGCACTGTCACCACAGCATCCTCTACGAACCCCTCCTCTCTCAGGCGTCGTTGCAGCAGCGACGAGAGTGAATCGTGCGTCAGTCCGGCCACCACAATGTTTCCTAACTGCGGGAACGAAATGATGCCGTGTTGGTTCACAAGG
>CAMURW010000023.1 GCA_947097635.1 uncultured Bacteroidales bacterium | reverse complement strand
TATCATTTCTTGCTCGCGTGTCACTGCTGCTTTCAGTCTCTTGCACCATTCGGCATCGTCGGCAGGTTGTTTGCATAGCACGTGTAACTCGTCGCGTATCTCATCGTCCACTCCCCACATCACGTTGTAAGGTGCGTCAACATCATAGCGGTTGCGCAATAAGGGATAAATGAGGTCGCCTTTCTTGCCAAAATGATGCGTCAGTTGTGTGAGCTGAGTGAGCTGCGTACTCCACAGACGTGGACTTACGTTTTCGGCCAGCAATGTGTCTACCTGGGCGAGCAAGGCAGTGATTGCTGTGTTCTCGGCATACAGAATGTTCAGCGGATGCCCGGTTTCGTTCATCAGTGCCACGGTGGCACTGTCCACACCCTGTTGCGTCAGTGTTTCCTCGTTGGTGTTGCCGTGGAACAATGCGCTATGCACATCACACATCTTCTGCACCTTCTCAACAGGCACGCCGCTGCGTATCAGTTCTTGCTCGGCCTGTATTATCTCCTTGGCATCCACATTCTTGAAATTGGCCACGAAGTCTTTTCTTACACATTCCAAGTCTTCGCCATCTGCCAGGCGCTTCACATAACTTTTCAGGAGTGCACTGCGGCTTACGGAAGAGGCTGGCGTTTCTGCCTTGTTGGCGTTATCCCCCATGCCCGAAGACTGAGATGCGGCAGTCTCGTCACCCCTCACCACGGTGAAGCCTTCTTCTTCGAAAGTCTTTATTACCATCTGAAGGTCGATATCCTTAATAGCGGCACCTTCGGGAATGGTCATAATCCTTCCCACAGTTTGCAGTGCCATCGGTTTTGTGATGTCCTTAAATCCTATTTTTACCATAATCTGTGCCACTTCGGGATATTCCTGGCACAAATCATACACAGTCTTGTTCAGGTTCAGTATTTTATTCATATTTCCGAGATATTTGTTTATGCATGGTCGGTGTTTGTCCTTGTCCTAGCATGCCTCTCATGCCTCCATCCTGAGCCGGGACGGCATTGTTGTCCGGTAAATCCTTAATGCGATCACTCCAGTGCCAGCGGCAGCACTTCGCTCATCTCTTCAATGTAATGGAAATGCAGGCCTTCAAGGTATTCAGGGGTGATGTCTTCCACGTCGCGTCGGTTGTCCTCACAGAGTACCAGATTGTCTATACCAGCGCGTTTTGCCGCCAATATCTTCTCCTTTACTCCGCCTATCGGCGTCACTTTGCCGCGTAGCGTTATCTCGCCCGTCATTGCCACGTCGCGTCGCGCCCTGCGACCGGTGAAGGCACTCACCATTGCCGTGAACATCGTGATGCCGGCACTAGGACCATCCTTGGGGGTAGCGCCTTCGGGGCAGTGTATGTGGATGTTGCTGCTGTCTATCAGTTTCTGCGACACGCCCAGTTCCTTGGCGTTGGCTTTGATGTATTCGAATGCCAGCGTGGCACTCTCTTTCATCACGTCGCCCAAGTTGCCGGTCATAGTCAGCGTGCCTTTGCCCTTGCTGAGGCTGGCCTCCACAAACAGTATCACGCCGCCCATCTGCGTCCACGCCAGCCCTGTCACCACACCTACGCGGTTGTGGCCCTCCATGCGGTCGCTGTGGTGGATGGGCAGCCCCAACAGATCTTTCAGCTCTGCGGGTTTCACCGTGGCGGGAGTTTTCACGCCGCTGAGCATCTTCACGGCCCTGCGCCGTATGATTTTGGCTATCGCCTTCTCCATTTGTCTCACGCCGCTTTCGTGGGTGTATTCGTCCACAAGATGCTCCAGTGTGTCGCTGGGCAGCTTTATCTGCGTGGTCTTGAATCCATGCTCTTTCAGCTGGCGCGGCAACAGGTGACGACCGGCAATCTCTACCTTCTCTTCCATGGTGTAGCCGCTGAGTTCTATGATTTCCATGCGGTCCAAAAGGGCGGGCTGCACGGTGCCCAGCGTGTTGGCTGTGGCGATAAAGAGGCACTTGGAAAGGTCGTAGTCCACGTCCAGATAGTTGTCGTGGAATTTACTGTTTTGTTCGGGGTCCAGCACTTCCAGCAGAGCGGCAGTGGGGTCGCCGTTGAAAGAGTTGCTCTGCACCTTGTCTATCTCATCGAGGATGAAGACGGGATTGCTGCTGCCAGCGCGCTGTATGCTCTGTATTACGCGGCCCGACATAGCCCCCACGTATGTGCGGCGATGCCCGCGCACCTCGCTTTCGTCGTGCACGCCGCCCAGGGCCATGCGCACGTATTTGCGCCCCAATGCGTCGGCGATGCTCTTGCCCAGACTGGTCTTGCCGGTGCCTGGAGGGCCTACGAGACACAATATGGGCGACTTAAGGTCGCCCTTCAGTTGCATCACTGCGATGTATTCTATGATGCGGTCCTTTATTTTTTCCAGACCATAGTGGTCGCGATCCAGCACTTTACGCGCGTGGACAAGATCCAGGTTGTCGGTGGTATATTCGTTCCAAGGCAACTCCAGCATGAACTCCAGATAGTTCTGCTGCACGTAAAAGTCGGGCTGCTGGGGGGGTATGCGGCGCAGACGTTGCATCTCCTTTTCGAAATAGGCGGCCACTTCCTTGTTCCAGTGCTTGGTCTTGGCTTTGGCCTCCATCTCGTCGATGTCTTTCTCGTAGGGGTTGCCTCCCAGTTCGTCCTGAATGGCGTGTAGCTGCTGCTGAAGGTAATATTCGCGTTGTTGGCGATCCATCTGCTGGTTCACCTTTTCCTTCATCTCCGCATCTATCTTCAGGCTTTTCCTTGCCTCTTCGATGTAGGTCATCAGGTGGTTGGCACGCTCCATCTGGTCCGTGATTTCCAGCAGTGCCTGCTTCTGCTCCACAGGTATTCCTACATGTGAGGACATCGTGTTGAGTATCAACTTATAGTCTCTCAGCGACGGCAGCAGCGATCCTCCCATGGTGAAATGCATCTCGCTTTTGCTGGAGAGGTCGTTGTACTTCTGTTTCAGCTCGCTGATGACGGAGCGAGCCTTGTATCCCTTGAAATTGGTGGAATCCTCGGGTTCTACAAACGACATCTTGCAGCACAGATAGGGTTTGCTCTGCTGCTGCTCCATCACGCGGAAACGGGGGCCGCCGCTGAGAATGCAGATCATGGGGCCGTTGCCGCTGGATTCCAGATCGGACACGCTGACAACCAATGCCAGGCATCCAATATCATACAAATCCTCGCGGGAAGGGTTTTCTGTATTGTTGCGCTGCGTCGTCACACCGATGATGCTGTGCCTGCGGCGTGCCTCTTTCAGCAACTTCTTAGAGCTGTCGCGTGTCACCTCAATAGGCATTGCAATGCCTGGAAACAGCACGGCGTCGCGGATGGGGAGGACGGGAATAACCTCGGGTATGTCGTTGATGGAATTCCATTCGTCGGGATCCATCGTTATGGTTTCCATGTGAAATTTAAGTGTATTATTCATATCTTGGGCAAGTGCGCTGAGATGCTTGTCTTCGAAGAGTTCGTCTATAAGATGTTTCATCGGCAAAGTACTTCTTTGTAGTTGATACGGCAGTAATTGCGGCTTTCTGTTGGCCTTCTCAACGTTCCTGTTGGATGCAGGGGGGGCAGAATGGAGCAACGCTGAAAGCACATACTATATGTACGTAAAAACGCGGAAAAAGTTTCGTTTTTGGAGAGAAAGCGTTTCCGGAGGCTTACACTTATTGCAATCGTGTTATTTAATTACATTTCACTGACGTATTTATTGACGCATGAATTAATAACAACGTTTCGTCTTCCAAACAGAGCACAAAAAAAGCTCCCGTCTTTCAACAAGAGCCTTTTTACTAAAACAAATTATTATATAAGAACTCTCTTATAACCAATTGGATTAGTTGGATTTCTTCGCAAAACGTTTGTACTTGTTCTGGAACTTATCCACGCGACCTGCTGTGTCTACGAGTTTTAGGTTGCCAGTGAAGTAAGGATGCGAGGTGTTGGAGATTTCAAGCTTCACCAAGGGGTATTCTTTACCGTCGGTGTAAGTTGCGGTCTCTTTCGTTTTTGCACAACTCTTGGTCAGGATCATGTTGTCGTTGGACATATCCTTGAAAATCACGAGTCTGTAGTCGTCGGGATGTATACCTTTTTTCATCTTCTCATTGAATTTTTTTGCCGTTTTGAACAATGGTTCTTTAAACGATATTAAAAAAATTTATTTACTATTTCTATTTAATTTGAATTTGCAAAAGTACACATTTTTTTCGAACCAACAAAATATTTTTTCTCCTTTCATATACAGATACATCTCAAACACCTTATTCCAAAGAGATTAACTTTGAAAAAAAGACGACACGGCATCGCGTCTCCAAGGGCAATGACACCCGTGTCGCCCTTGGAATTTCACAAAATCAAAGGGGAAAAAAGAGCCGCATTCAACACCGCTGTGTGGAAAAGGACACCGAGGCCATACTGTGGCAGCGTACGGGAGGGAGGAGGTAATACAAAGAAAGCCTGAACATAGGAGGATGGGTCGAGAATGGGTCGAGGATGGGTCGAGAATGGGTCGGGGATGGGTCGGGGAGTTCCGATGCAAGCGAGGCGCGGATACGCCGTGAGGTATACAACATTACGCAAGAATTGAACGTGCGTAATTCTAGGTTCATGACGAAAAATGGCACCTTATCATTGCCCTAAGACACTAAGAAGAGCATGCGGACAATACGATGCCATGCAAAGGAAAGCATTAATATTACGCTGATTAGGGCTGTGGCACCAAAAAAAATATTGCTGGTATAAAAAAAACATGTATATTTGCAAATTCAAACGTAGTAATAAACACCGTTTATTCTTCGATAAATATATTTGCAACAATGACACTAAGAGAGATAGCAAAACTGCTGGATGCCGCAGTACTGGTGGGCGAGAACCGGTTGGACGAAAACATCGAAAAAGGCTTCGCCAGCGACCTGATGAGCGATGTTCTCACACTGAAAGAAACCCCCATTCTCATTACGGGCCTCTGCAACGTGCAGACGATCCGCACCTGCGACATGGCCGGCATCGAGTTCCTCATCATCGTCCGCAACAAGAAACCCAGCGACGATATGCTGGAGCTTGCAAAAGACAACGACATGGTCGTAATAGCCTGTAGATACAGCCTTTTTCGCACCTGCGGGCTGCTATACACAGAGGGGCTGAAGCCTATTTTCTAACTTCATTTTCGCACATCATGCATTTAGACTACACTGTAATAGAAGGAGATTTTGTTAATGCCGGCAAGGCGAGCAGCTCCGTGAAGAAAACGCTGAAGCAACTGGGCGTAAACCCCGGCATAGTGAAGCGCGTGGTGGTGGCGCTCTACGAAGCCGAGGTCAACGCCATTGCACATGCATACGGAGGCAAGATAGACGTGGACATCACCAGCGACAAAATTCGCATGGTGGTGGCGGACAAGGGGCCAGGCATACCCGACGTGGACTGGGCCATGCAGGAAGGCCACAGCACCGCACGACCTGAGGTGCGCGACATGGGCTTCGGCGCCGGAATGGGCCTCCCAAACATGAAGAAAAACGTGGACATGCTGGACGTGCAGAGTGCGATAGGTGCAGGCACTACCGTGACCATGGAAGTGGCACTGGCATAAAACGTTCGCCTGTCCGCGCTGCGCATCACTCTTGCCAGTCTCTTTTCCCACACCAACACAACCACCCCAGCCACCATGAAAAAAGCAAAGATTCAATCCTATCATTCGCTGCACATCGACGAAAACAAATGCATGGGCTGCAGCCATTGCATGAAAACCTGCCCCACACAAGCCATCAGGCTGGTAGACGGCGTAGCTGTGATGCAACTGGAAAAATGCATCGACTGTGGACGCTGCTATTCGGAATGTCCCGTCAAGGCCATCTCCATCATGCAGGACGACTTCGAGGAGATACGCAAGTTCGAGCATTCTGTGGCATTGGTGCCAGCAGTCTTTCTCGCACAGTTTCCCGACGAGGTGAGGGTGAGCCGCATATACGCGGCGCTCAAAGATTTGGGCTTCGCCCATGTGTTCGAAGTGGAGAGTGCCGCCAGCCTTTACGCGCTCGCCAAGGAGCGCTACGCAATGGAGCATACCGACATCCGCCCCCTCATCTCCGCCTTCTGCCCCACCATCGTGCGCCTGATACAAGTGAAATACCCCTCGCTGGTGGAAAACATCATGCCACTGCGCGCACCTTGCGACATCAGCGCCATGTATGCCCGCAAGAAACTGGAGGAACGCGGCATCCCCGCAGAACAGATCGGCCTGTTCTATGTGACGCCATGCGACGCCAAGATCGCAGCGGTGGAGAGCCGTGTAAGCGACGAGGAAATGTTGGTGGACGGCGTTATCAACATGGATGTCCTCTTCAATCGCGTATACCACCGCATCAAGGGGCAAGGAAAGGACTACGTGTTCCCACAACTACGCACGCCACGCCTCAGCGCCGATGCCATCCTATCCACTCTCAACAATGGCGAACGCCGCATCTGTCGTGCCAAGCGAAGCTATGCCGTAGACGGACTGGAGAGCGTGATGGAGATACTGGACAAGGTGGAGAATGACGAAATGGAGGGCGTAGAGTTCCTGGAGCTGCGCTCCTGCAACATGAGCTGCGCGGGCGCCACACTAAGCATAGACAACCGTTTCATCAGCAGTGAACGCATGTACCTACGCGCCCGCAAGGCAGCCGAAAGAGAACGCAACGGCGAGATGGCGCGGGACCGCGAGATGGAGAAATACAAGGACAAGTTGCTCGCCAACGTGGAACTGGAACCCGTAGAAGCACGCAACTCCATGGCGCTGGACAGCGACATAGGCAAGGCACTGGAGAAAATGGAACGCATACACAAACTCACCGACGGCCTTCCCAGAATAGACTGCGGCCTTTGCGGCGCCCCCACCTGCGAAGCACTGGCCACAGATGTAGTGTGCGGACGTGGCAGGCTGGACAACTGCATCTTTGTGCGTTATACCAAGCAAGACAAAGGCAAGATGCAGCTCTCCGAGGCACACCAGATAATGTTCCGCATCTGGGGTCAGAAACGCGTGAAGGACGACCTAGAGAAGGAGGTTGAGGACTACGACGCAAAAGATTAGCCTGCCGGATACCGCAACACCACCAACCATTTTTACTAATCCAGGGATGAAAGTAGTGGTTTTTCGGGTTAATTCTCTGCGTTACAGAAAAAAATATTGCTCTGAAAATTAGGGTGCAACGACTTTTTTTGAAAATAAATTTGGTCAGTATCTGAAATTGTAGTATTTTTGCACCCGTTTTCAAGAAGAACCTAACGGCGTTTCCATTAGAGAAGCAAAGAGCAGTTTGTGAAGACACTTCGGGGCGTGGCGCAGTTGGCTAGCGCACTTGCATGGGGTGCAAGGGGTCGGAAGTTCGAGTCCTCTCGCCCCGACGATGAAAAAGGCTCAGTTCACAAGACTGAGCCTTTTTCGTATTCATCAGCGACGATTATCAGTACGCCGGGTTGACAAGTCGCCATTTTCTTTTCCTAGTCCGCAACAATTTTTCCCTCCCTTGTGCGTTATAATGCAATATTGCAATACCACCCTACATGAATACCATCACAGACATCCTCTACCCCCAATATCTGAAAAGCCGCACGGTGACGACAGACAGCCGCCAAATCACCCCCGGCTGCCTATTTTTCGCCTTCCAGGGTGCCCACTTCGACGGCAATACCTTCGCACAGCAGGCCCTAAGGCAAGGCGCGGCAATATGCGTGATAAGCGATGCCAAATATCGAGTGGACGAGCGCTGCATCGTAGTAGCCGACGTGCTGGCTACGCTGCAGGCCTTGGCACGCCATCATCGTTCGCAGTTCTCCATCCCCGTGCTCGGCATCACCGGCACCAATGGCAAAACCACCACCAAGGAGCTGATGAACGCAGTGCTGAATCGCCGCTATCGCACGCATGCCACACAGGGCAACCTAAACAACCATCTCGGCGTGCCGCTCACCCTCCTCTCCATGCCGCAGGACGCGGAAATAGCCATCATCGAGATGGGGGCCAGCCATCCTGGCGAGATAGATACGCTGTGCGGCATAGCACAGCCCACTTTCGGACTTATCACCACCGTGGGCAAGGCGCATCTCGAAGGATTTGGCTGTTTCGAGGGCGTGGTGCAGACGAAAACAGAACTATATCGCTACCTGGCGGCCAGCGGCGGCACGGCCTTCGTGGACGAAGGCAACGGCATCCTGCTCTCATGCGCCACGAAGCTCTCCACCCTGCCCGACGAACCCTCGCCAGTGCCAGGCTACATTCCCTCCACGCCCACGCAGTTCAGGGAGGACGAGCAAGGCCCCATGCTCAGCGTGGTGACATACGGCAGCACGGAAAGCGCCGAGGTGAGAGGGCACCTTGTGGATGCCAACCCCTACATGAAGTTCTATTTCGAGGAGGGCGACCAAGTGTACAGCGTGCAGACACAGCTGCTGGGGAGCTACAACTTTGTGAATGCCATGGCGGCAGTGTGCGTGGGCCGTTATTTCGGAGTGGAACTGTTCGACATCAAGGAGGCACTGGAGCAATACTCGCCGCACAACAACCGCAGCGAATACGTCAGCACCGCCCACAACAAGCTGATTATGGACTGCTACAACGCCAACCCCAGCAGCATGAAAGTGGCGCTGGACAGCCTATTGGCAATGAAGACTGCGGACGACAAATGGGCACTGCTGGGGCAGATGAACGAACTGGGCGGCAACAGCGCGCAGGAGCATGAAGCCCTCGTGGACAAGTTGCTCAAGGCACCTCTGAAAGGGGTGATACTGGTGGGAGAAAACTTCCGCTTCGCCGAAGGCAAGGCGCTGAGTGACGGCAACAGGATACGATGGTTCTCCACCAGTGCAGAGGCGAAGCAATACCTGTCCCAGCAACGCATCGCGCACGCCCTGATCCTCCTGAAGGGCTCCAACGCCACCCATATGTGGACTCTTCGAGAGGTGCTGTAATCCACTCTTCACACACACTTATTTCCGTTATTTCCATGACCAAAGCCAAGTCATACTTTTTCTGCAAAGAATGCGGCTACCAGTCGTCGTCGTGGCTGGGCCGTTGTCCCGAATGCGGCGCCTGGAACTCCTTTACCGAAGAGGTGGTTCAGGTCGATGCCAAGACTGGCACCAAGCGCAAAGCCGGCGACGCGAGATCACAGCCCAAGCTGATACAGCAAGTCTCCTACAGCGAGTCGCAGCGCCAAACCACGCATTGTGGCGAGCTGGACCGCGTGCTGGGAGGCGGCATAGTGCCAGGCAGCCTGGTACTGATAGGCGGCGAGCCAGGCATAGGCAAAAGCACGCTGCTGCTGCAGACGGCACTGTCCATCGACGACCGCAAGGTACTGTACGTCAGCGGAGAGGAGAGCGAGCAGCAGATACGCATGCGTGCCGAGCGCATAGGCGTTGCCAGCCAAAGCTGCTATGTGCTTGGCGAGACCGTGACACAGCGCATCATGGAGCAGGTGGAGACCTTGCGGCCCAACCTACTGATTGTAGATTCCATCCAGACCCTAAGCACGGAAAACATAGACTCCAGCGCCGGCAGCATCTCGCAGATCCGCGAGTGCACGGCAGAGTTTCAGCGCCTGGCAAAGGAAAGCGGCATTCCCATCTTCATCGTCGGCCACATCACCAAGGATGGCACGCTGGCCGGGCCAAAAATCATGGAACACATCGTGGACTGCGTGCTGCAGTTCGAAGGCGACCGCAACTATGGCTTCCGCATCCTGCGGGCACTGAAGAACCGCTTTGGCAGCACCGCGGAGATAGGCATCTTCGAGATGCAGGGCAGCGGACTCAGGGAAGTGGCCAACCCCAGCGAGTTTCTGCTCTCCAACCGCGACGAGCAGCTCAGTGGCACCGCCGTCTGCGTAACCCTGGAAGGTGCGCGGCCCATCATGCTGGAGGTGCAAAGCCTGGTGAGCAGCGCCGTCTATGGCGCGCCACAACGCAACGCCAATGGCTTCGACTACCGCAGGCTAAGCATGCTGCTGGCTGTGCTGGAAAAACGCTGCGGCTTCAAACTGGGGATGAGGGACGTGTTCCTGAACATCGCCGGCGGCATGCGTGTAAACGACCCAGCCACAGACCTCGCCGTGGTGTGCAGCATCCTCTCCAGCAACGTGGACATGCCCATCAGCCAGCGCTACTGCTTTGCCGGCGAGTTGGGGCTAACGGGCGAAGTGCGTCCAGTGGCACGCCTGGAACAGCGCTTGGCAGAGGCCGACCGCCTTGGCTACGAAAAGCTATTCTGCAGCCGTTACAACCTTCGCAACATCGACATCACGCGCTTCAACATCGAAGCGGTAGGCATCAGCGTTATCGAAGAAGCCTTCCGCAAGCTCTTGTAACCTGCGCGGACATAGGCGGTGATGGGTTTCAGAAAATCGAGCGTAAGCGCGAATTTGCTGCGTTGTTCCATCTGCCCCTCGGTGCGAGGGTTCCTGACACTCTGGGCATGGCCACGCATGTAACTGATGCCCTTCCAACTTGACCCGATGACGATTCCGACCTTGCTGGAACATCCGCCTAAAATACCTTGTTTGATAGTTCCCATAAGACTTGAATTTTCGTTTAACAATGTGTTGATTCCTTGGACTTGGTACGGGCTTGAAAATGCTGTACCTTTGGCAATAATATTTTCCATTGAAAATACAATTTTTTTTTATTTTGTAACGTTAGTTAATATTAAGATTTACTAATACTCTAAAACGATGTCAGACAAACACACAGGAAAAGACTATGTCGGCAGCGATGACCTCTACACCGACGTGCAACGCACAATGCGGCTGTGCGCCGAAATGAACACCGGCTGGCACACCGAGGAGGAGGTACGCGGATACCTGCGTAAGATTACTGGTGGCGACATTCCCGACACGGTGCGGGTGTTCACGCCACTGCGCATCAACTACGGCAAAAGCACCACCTTTGGCAAGGATTGCTTCGTAAATTTCGGCTGCACGTTCCTCGCCCTCGGCGGCATCACTGTCGGGGATGATGTGTTCATCGGCCCACACTGTGTGTTAGCTACCGAATACCATCCCGAAGACCCTGTCAAACGGCACGAGCTGCGTACCAAGCCTATTGTCATCAAACGCAACGCATGGCTGGGTGCCGATGTGATAGTGCTGGCAGGAGTAACCATCGGAGAGAACGCTATCGTAGCTGCAGGAAGCGTGGTGACGAAGGATGTGCCAGATAATATGGTGGTGGCAGGAAGCCCCGCAAAAGTGATTAGAATGATTGACCCAAACAGATAACGAAAATGAGGAAAACAGCATTATTGGCAGTTGCGGCATTGTTGCTTGCCGCCTGCGGAAACAAAAAACAAGAAATCAAGACACAGGACAATATGAAACAGGAACTGACATTGACA
>CAMURW010000022.1 GCA_947097635.1 uncultured Bacteroidales bacterium | reverse complement strand
CATCAAGATGGACTTTCTGGGGCTAAAGAACCTCACCATCATCAAGGAGGCCTTGCACATGATAAAGAAGAACCACGGCGTGGAGGTGAACATCGACCAAATACCTATCGACGACGAACTCACCTTCAAACTCTTTCAGGAGGGCAGTACCATCGGTACCTTCCAGTTCGAAAGTGCCGGCATGCAGAACTACCTGCGCCAGCTGAAGCCCACAGTCTTCGAGGATCTCATTGCAATGAACGCTCTCTACCGTCCAGGTCCTATGGACTACATCCCCTCTTTCATTAACCGCAAGCATGGTCGCGAGGAGATAGCCTACGACGACCCGGACATGGAAGAATACCTGCATGAGACTTACGGCATCACCGTATATCAGGAACAGGTGATGCTGCTGAGTCGCAAGTTGGCGGGCTTCACACGCGGCGAGAGTGACACCCTGCGTAAGGCCATGGGCAAGAAACAGATTGCCAAGATGCTGGAACTGAAGGATAAGTTCATGAAACAAGGCGTAGAACGCGGCCATAAGGACGAGGTGCTGGAGAAGATATGGAAGGACTGGGAGAAGTTTGCCAGTTATGCCTTCAACAAGTCCCACGCCACCTGCTACGCCTGGGTGGCCTACCAGACAGCGTATCTCAAGGCACACTATCCCGCCGAGTATATGTCGGCTGTGATGACCAGCAGCAAGGGCGACCCCGACGAGCTCACCAAGCTGCTCGCCGAATGCCGCCGCATGAGGCTGCAGATACTGCTGCCCCACATCAACCAAAGCGACGTGAACTTCTCCGTCAACGCGCAGGGGCAGATACTATTCGGATTCAGTGCCATCAAGGGCATGGGCGATGCTGCCAGCATAGCGGTGATAGAGGAACGTGAGAAGGATGGTCCTTTCCAGGATATCTTCGACTTCCTGAGCCGCGTGAAGATGGGCTGCATGAACAGCAAGAACCTGGAGGTGCTGGTGAAGAGTGGTGCCATGGACGACTTCGACCTACACCGTGCACAATATTTCCATCAGGACATCCCAGGCGACGGGCAACCCCGTGTGCTGGACAAACTTATGAAATGGGCCGTGCAGCAGAACAACGCCAACAGCGCGCAGACCAGCATCTTCGACATGAGCGAGGAACTCAAGGAAGAGACGCTCCCCATCATCCCAGAGTGCGACCCCTGGAGCAACATAGAACGCTGCCGCTACGAATACGAGGTGCTGGGATTCTACCTCAGCGGACATCCCATGGACGACTTTACGCTCACCATACAGAATTTCGCCGACCACACCGTGGACGACCTCAACCATCTGGACTCCATTGTGAACCAGGACTTCCACATCGCCTGCATGGTCACCAGCTGCAAGAGTGCCATCTCGCAAAAGAACGGCAACGCCTATGGAAGCATGATGCTGGAGGACTATGTGGGGCGTTATGAACTGAGGCTCTTCGGCAGCGACTTCCTCAAGTACAAGAACTATTGCACCACGGGTCTGTTCCTCTACATCTCCGGACGGGTGTCGCAGTGGATCAGCAAGGACGAGCAGGGCGTAGAACACAAGTCGAGGCCCCGCGTGCATATCACGGAGATGATGGCACTGGGAGATGTGCTGGACAAGAGATGTCGCAGCATACGTTTCCGCATCGCCCTGCCAGACGTTGACGAGGACTTCTGCAACCAGTTTCTGAAAATCTCACGGCATTGTAAGACCAAGGCCAGGGAGGGCGCCACTGTCAGCGTCACTGTGGACGACTATGCCGCCACGCGCAGCCTCAGCATGAACGCACCGAGCCTGCGCGTGAATCCCACCCAGTTCTTGTCGGCGTTGCAGCGGATGCCGCAAGTGTCGCGTATTATCCTCAACGGCAAGGTGATGTGACGGCATCACTTCGTAAATCCTATAATGAATAATCTCACCACTCCCATTATTCCAGAGCCGGGCGGCATCACGTTGAACTATGGCGACCGTGTGCTGCTGATGGGCTCCTGCTTCACGGACAACATCGGTGCCCACCTTGAGGCGGCAGCTTTCGACGTGCTGTGCAACCCCTTCGGCATACTCTACAACCCCTCTTCCATAGCCATGTGCCTGCAACACTGTGTGGAGGCAACTCCCATCACTGCCGCCGACCTGGTGCAGCAGCAGGGGCAATGGCACAGCTGGTTGCACCATAGCGGCTTTTCGCGTCCCACCCCGCAGGAGACCTTGCGGGCCTGCAACGAGGCTCTGTATCGTGCACACCACTTTCTGGAGGGCTGTACCACGCTCATCGTCACCTTTGGCACTGCCAATGTATACAGGCTGAAACACGACGGGCGCGTGGTGGGCAACTGCCACAAGGTGCCGCAGCAGCAATTCATCAGGCAGCGTCTCGCGGTGGACGACATCGTGGGTCAGTGGCAGCAGGTCATCTTCCAGCTGCCGCGCGGCATACAGAAGGTCGTCTTCACCGTCAGCCCTATCCGCCACTGGAAGGATGGCGCGCACGAAGACCAGCTCTCCAAGTCCACGCTATTGCTGGCAATAGACCGTCTGGTGGGACGACGAGCCGGCCACACCATAGGCTACTTCCCTTCCTACGAGCTGATGATGGACGAACTGAGGGATTACCGATTCTATGCCGACGACATGCTGCACCCCAGCTCCCTTGCCGTAGATATTATATGGCAGCGTTTCCTGTCCTGCTACATGGGCGCCGCCACGCAGCAGATAGTAAACAAAGCCGAGCAGCTTCATAAGATGCAGCAGCATCGACCTCTCTTCCCCGACAGCCACGAATACCGCGCGCACCAAGCCAGAACAACGGCGCTGGAGCGGGAACTGCAGGAATTGATAGCCTGCCACAGAAAAGAAGTATAGACACAAAAAAACCTCGCTTCTCAGCGAGGCCAAAACAAAATCGTATGAAAAAAATTTCTATTATTCTCTTATTCTTTGTTCAGTTTTTTCTCTTATTCTCTCTTTATATGCTTATTCTTTTACGAATGTTCTAAGCGGGGTGGCACGTCTAGGCAACAGATGTGCCTCTTTTTTGCCATGCTCGGCGCGCTGCGTATTTTCTGTTATTCTGTAGTTATGTATGGGACTTTTCACCATGCATATAGCCGGCAAGGCAGGGGGGATTATTTCTTCTTCAGATACTCCTGAACGTTGTCGGAGGGGACGATCTCTTCCGAAAACATATAAGCGTCCGTTTTAGGGGAACGCACCATACGTATCACTTTAGCGAAGCCCTTACCCGTGTTGGTTTTCAGGGTAGCAACAACTTTCTTTGCCATGTGTCAGTTTCCTTTCTTTACTTTAATTATTTAATCTCCTTGTGAACGGTAACTTTCTTAAGATAAGGGTTATATTTTTTCAATTCCAAGCGACCGGGAGTGTTCTTCTTATTCTTGGTCGTGACATAGCGCGACATGCCCGGTACTCCACTTGCTTTCTGCTCCGTACATTCCAGGATAACCTGAACTCTTGCGTCTTTATTTTTCTTTGACATTTCTTTAGCTATTTGAAATGCAAAAGTACAACAATCTTTTTAATTGGCAAAATATTTTTTCAAATATTTGTTGATATTTGTGCTTATAATACTGAAATATAATTTGTTGTAAAACGTTGTTTTATCGACTTGTCAATAATGGTCGGTTGAAAAAATACGCTCTTCCACCACCGTTATTTCACAAAATCGTCTTCTTTTGTGTGCGCCGAAATTGCCCGTCCGCGATAGCCAAGAATGCTCCGAAAGTGACAATATGACAGTCTTCTACGGGCCTATTTTGGAGAATTCGGACAAAATGGCACGTCCTTGCGGGTTTCTATTCCCGTGGCACGGCATTTGCGTGTATAGTAAGTGTCCGCGGGACGGAAATCCAAGACGGACGAAACGATATAAAAAAACAAAAAAAATAGGAGATTACAATTATGTTACTAACTAAAAGAAATCAAGACCTTATGCCTTCGCTCTTCAACGAGCTTCTGGATTGGAACAATTGGAACAACAGTGGTTTGTGGAACGACAGTCCCGCCATGCCCAAGATGAACGTAAGCGAGAGCGACAAGGACTTCGAGTTGGAACTCTGCGTTCCCGGCCTTAAGAAGGAGAATCTCAACCTGAGCATCGATGCCGACAACAACTTGGTTGTGGAGATGGTGCAGAAGGACGAGAAAGAGGACAAGGCTTCCGAAGGCAAGCGTCAGTGGCTGCGCCACGAGTTCAGCCAGGTGCAGTTCAAGCAAATGATGCAGCTACCAGAGAACGTCAAAAAAGAGCAGATTTCTGCCAAGGTGGAGGATGGTATCCTTCGCATCACGCTGCCCAAGGTGACGGCGGAAGAGAAGAAAGCGCTGTGCCAGACCATCCAGATTGCCTAACCTTTCCGGCCCACAGCTTTGCTTCGCCCACGGTCGGGCAAGATTGCTTGAAGGGTAGCCCCCGGTGCTGCCACGGCAAAAGCGGCATCCCAAATTTGGGATGCCGCTTTTCTTTTGTTGCTCTGTCCGCTGTGTTCACCGGGAAGAGTGGGGATGGGTGTGATATGGTTGTGGGATACCATGTCTCCCTTCCTTTAGAACGTCAGAGGGCTGGCTCTCGCCTGTATTGGGCATGCATCGTAACTTTCCGACCCATGCTCGACCCACGCCCGACCTATTTTCGACCCACGCTCGGCCTATTGTCGTGTGGAGGCGCTCTTTCCATGGTCGTCTCCATTCTTTCGAGCGGTGTTTTTTTATCGAAGATAGCGGCCGATTTGACGGAAATTATTCCAAGTGTTCAATAGATGCAAACAACGCCATATATGTTCTTTGTGGGACGATTTTTGAAAATAAACACTCCAAGATGACATTTTCGGGAAGAAATCTCACGCATAAAGAAACTATTCTCTGTATTTATCCATTTGAAACATAGAAAGTTAATAAAAATCTATATTTTTTTAAGAAAAAAACATAGTAATATCCAAGAAAATTTTGTATCTTTGAGGCCGGGTTTTTGGCATACAGACCACAGGCCACGGACCGGGACGCAGGTTTGCAAAGAAGAAAATTTTAAAGCTTGATGTGTGTGTACTGAGAGCGACAAGACAATGTGATTTATTTTATTAATTAACTAAAAATGTATCATTATGCAACAGTTTTTACGAAAGATGTTACTGATGGCCGCCCTGCTAGCGGCGCCATGGGTGACGCAAGGATAATTGTTGATGGACTATGCGTTTACCACAGGCGTGGATGCCACCCAGTGGTACACGTTGACCTCAACGACAAACCTATTGTCGGGCATGGGAGATCATGCCGTATCTACGGTGCAGAACATCGGTTTCCCGTTTGTTTTCCACGACGAGACCTACACACAGTATTCCGTCAATGCCGACGGTAATCTGCGGTTAGGCTCCACCGTGACGGGTACGTCTCAATACACTACCCCTTTCAGCAGCACCAATGCTTCTTACAACAATCCCAAGATTAACGGTATGGGCTGCGATGGTTATCTCACCGACAGCGGCTATGTTCGTGCCGAGGTCTTTGGCACTGCACCCGACCGTGTGCTGGTAGTGGAGTTCGCCACAAGCACCTACAGCCCCACTTCGCGCAACTCTCTGCTGCGCTGGCAGGTTCAGCTCTTCGAGAGCGGCATGGTGAAACTGGTGTATGGCACCACGCCCCCCATCCTGCCGGCGGTGACCACGCAGCCAGGAATGTGCTATGATACCAGCAACGTGTTTGTGATAAATTTTGCTGCGAATACGGCTACCTACTATCCTCATGGCGTATCCACCACCAATGCGGCGAATGTGTGGCCGGCCCCCTATCGATACTACCAGTTCGCTCCAGTCTCCCTCACCTGCTTCCGCGTGGTGAACGTCGTGGTGAGCGACATTACTTCTACCTCTGCCACGATAAGCTTCCAGGACACCGCCGGTGCCAGCGCCTGGGTGCTGGAATATGCCGACAGCGCGTTTGTCCCAGGCATCGGACAAGGCATCGTGGAAAACCTCACGGATACCAGCTTCGACTTCGCCGGTCTCACCCCCATGACTACATACCATTATTATCTGCACGCCGACTGCGGCGGCGACACCAGCCCCAACGTCAGCGGCACCTTCCTCACCCCCTGCGCGCCCATCGATGCCGCACAGCTGCCCTACACCGAGAACTTCGAGAACGACGGTACCGGTCTCACGGCGTTCCCCACCTGCTGGTACAAATTGAGCAGCACCGCAAATCGCCCCTATATTCATGCCACCACCGGCTATGGCCACAACAACAGCCACGGGCTCTACTTCTACACCGCCTCCACAGGCTACTGCTATGGCATAATGTCTCCCCTGGATGCCACTGTGGATGTAAGCACCCTTCAAGTGAGCTTCTACGCACGTCAGTACAACACAAACAACAACGGCGACTTTCAGGTAGGCGTGATGACCAACCCTGCGGACACCTCCACCTTCGTCCCCATAATGGCAGTGCACCCCAGCGGCACCGCCTACGAATTCTTCGAAGTGCCTCTGGGCAGCTACACAGGCATGGGCACATACATCGCATTCCGCGTCGTGGCACATCCCGGTGTACTCTCGTCGGGCATATCCATGTTGCTCGACGACGTGTCGCTGGACGTGGCTCCCAGCTGCCTGCGTCCCATGACCCTCGCCGCCACAGGCGCTACTGCCTCCGACATTACGCTGGCGTGGAGCGAGACGGGCTACGCCACCAACTGGAACATCGTTTACGACACCCTGCCGCTGGTGGATTCCCTCCTTTCCACCTACAACACAGAGGCAGTCTCGTCCAACCCTGCCACCATCACGGGTCTGAACGAAGCCACCACGTACTATTTCCGTGTGCAGGCAGACTGCGGATCCGAGCAGAGCGACTGGAGCAATGAGGCCAGCGCCACCACGAACTTCACTTGCACGGACGGCACCTATGCCTCCGGCAGCATCCCGTACACCACCACCAGTACCAACACGCTGTACTATGGCAACTGGGGCAACGGCGTGAGCCAGACCCTCTACACTGCCGAGGATCTCAACGACATGGGCATCTTTCAGGGTTACCTGCGCGCCATGAAGCTGACTTTCACCAGCGTAGCCACGCCCTACAGCAAGAACCAGAGCCTATATCTGGGCACCACCACGCAGACCTCGCTCGTCACCCTGCTGCCCGACACGGTATTTACCATGGTGTGGCAGGACAGCGCCAATGTGATAGAGGTGGGAGAGAACGTCTTCATGTTCGACAGCACGTTCTACTGGGACGGCATCAGCAACCT
Source organism: uncultured Bacteroidales bacterium (assembly GCA_947097635.1). GTDB lineage: Bacteria > Bacteroidota > Bacteroidia > Bacteroidales > P3 > Colimorpha. The sequence continues at coordinate 4,274 of CAMURW010000022.1, read as the reverse complement.
GGTGGTGATGTTCATCAACAGCCAGGATGCCAACGCGGGCAACACCATGAACACCAGTTCCGGCAATCCCGCCTGCCGGGTGCAGAGCTACGCCGGCGGCACGCTGGTACGCTATGCCGACAACAGCCCCATGAGCATTTCCAACTATATGACCAACGGCAGCTCCTCCACGCGGGACTATCGTCCCTCCTGGACCTTTCAAGGTTGCGTGACCGTGCCCGCCTGCCCGCGTCCTAGAAATCTGGAGGTGGACAGCGTGACCGAAAGCGAGATTTCTTTCTCGTGGACGGAAAGCGGCACCGCCTCGTCGTGGTACTACATCGCCAGCGACACTGCCGTCACCGAATTCACGGAATGGACGGCCCAGACGGCCACGGACACCTTTGCCACCGCCGCCGGCCTCACCGCAAACACCTCCTACTATGTGTACGTGCAGAGCAGCTGCGGCAGCGAATGGACCAACGCACTGATAGCACGCACGGACTGCGCCCCCATCCCCTTGCCCTACAGCTTCGGCTTCGAGGGCATCTGGCCCGACCCATGCTGGGGATATGCGCGCAGCAGTGCCAGCAGTCATGTAAACGCCAGTACCAGCTATGCTCACGAGGGCACGCATGCGGGCTACGTGTACGCCAACGCAACCGGCAACAAAGTGATTATCTCCATGCCTCGTTTCGACCGGCCACTCAACAACTTGCAGGTGAACTTCTGGCTTTACCACACCACCACCACGCAGCATGCCATGCAGGTGGGATATATGACCCACCGCGACGACCTCTCCTCGTTCGTCGCCGTGGGCAGCATCACCATGAACACCAACGGCCCTTGGATGGAATTTACCTACGGTATGCCCGACACGGCTCCCGCCAATGCCTATCTGGCTTTCCGCGGATACGCCTACGCTTCCGCGGGCTACTTCTATATCGACGACATCACCGTGATGGAGAAGCCTACCTGTTCCCGTCCCATCTCGGCAGAGGTGGACGGCATCACCCCCTCCTCTGCCACCGTTAGCTGGGTGGACACCACCAACAGCGGCAGCTATATTATAGAGTATGCTGATCACAACATCACTCCCGGCATGGGAGGTGGCATCACCGACGTGGCCACCGACACCAGTTACACGCTCACCGGGCTCACGCCGAACACCCTCTACTACGTATATATCGCCTCCAACTGCGGCAGCGACACCAGTGCCTATCGTGTAATATCGTTCCGCACCGGCTGCGCGCCCATCAATGGCACGATGTTCCCCAGCACCGAGGACTTCGAGAGCTATGGCACTGGCACCAATGCTTATCCTACCTGCTGGTATAGACTGGGAAGCACGGCAGAACGTCCCTTTATTCATGCCACTACCAGTTATGGCCACAACAACAGCCACGGTCTCTACTTCTATGGTGCCTCCACAGGCTACTGCTACGGTATCATGCCGCCAGTGGCTTCCACCGTCGACGTGGCGGCGCTGCAGGTGAGTTTCTTCGCCCGTCAGTATTCCACCAGCTACAACAGCAGCATTGTGGTGGGCGTAATGACGGATCCCGCCGATGCCTCTACCTTCGTGGCGTTGGACACCGTGCATCCTGCCGGCATCGTCTACGAAGAGTTCGAGGTGCCTATGAGCAGCTATACCGACACCGGCAAATATGTTGCTTTCAAAGCCATCACTAACGGTATCAACGACATCAACATGATGCTGGACGATGTGACTTTGGACAGCATACCCTCCTGCCTACGTCCCGGCGGCCTTGCCGTGGGCACGGCGGACACCGCTTCCTTGGGCATCTACTGGACGGCACGTAGCATCGCCACCTCGTGGGTGGTGGAATGGGACACCGTGGCCTCCACCGCCGGCGCAGGCACACCCATGGGCACCGCCACGGTCACCGACACTTTCTACACCATCACGGGGCTCGCACCGGGAGAGGAATATTACATATATGTTTATGCCAACTGTGGCTCCAGTCATAGTCGCGCCACGGGCATCACCGCCGCTACGCTGACAGATGCTCCCGTAACGCTGCCCTATGCCACTGGCTTTGACAACGCTGGCGGATGGAATTTCGTAGGCTCTGGCCAGGCCAACCACTGGGCTGTGCTGAACAGCAAACTGGCAGTCACCAACGACGAGACTTCGGTGTCCTACAACGTCTCCAGCATCAGCCATAGCTATGCCTGGTTGCCTGTGCAGATAGCAACGGCAGGTAACTATGGTGCATACTACACCTGGAGTGGCAGCGGAGAAAGCAATTGGGACTTCGCACGTATGTTTCTGGCACCCATAGCCTTCATGCCCACCGAGGGCGTGGCCCCCGACGGCGGCACCAGCAGCACCAGTTTCGGCACCGCTGTGCCGGCAGGATGGATATGCCTGGACGGCGCACGGCGCCTCAACCTGCATACCACCACGCAAACCGAGATGGTGGAATTTACGGTGGCCACACCTGGCACTTATCGTCTGTTAGTGTATTGGGGCAACGACGGCAGCGGTGGCACACAGCCCCCCACCTCCTTCGACACCTTGGCGCTGTTCCCTATCACCTGCCCCTCGCCCTACAACCTGCAGATGGCAGCGGTGACCTCCACCAGTGCCAACGTGTCCTGGAGTGGTACTGCCTCTGGCTACCATGTGGAAGTGATGCCCTCCGGCAGCACCACGCCCACGCTGACGCTGAACACCACCGGCACCACGGCAGCGCTGACTGGACTGACGACCTCTACCACTTACGAAGTGCATGTGCATGGCATCTGTGGCACCGATACCGCTGTAAACTATGGCAGCATAACATTCAATACGCTGTGCGATGCCGTCACCACGTTGCCATACACGCAGAACTTTGACAGCGTGACCACCGCTACCATCAGCCTTTATGGCGTGATGCCCAGCTGCTGGGACTATATCCTCACGGCTTCGTCTCCCACCTACGCCATAGGGTCCTACCTGCCGGGAGTGTACCACTCCACCTCTTCCAACTACGTAACCTCGGGGGCCTACTGCCTGCGTCTCGCCGGCAAGGGTGTGTTTGCACTGCCCGAGATGGGAGTGGCGGTGGATTCCCTGCAAGTCTCCTTCCATGCTTACCATGGCACTTCTTCCTACACCTTGGAAGTGGGCGTGGTGGATAGCACCTGGGGCAACGGGTGGGATGCCTCCTTCGTGCCCATCACCAGCATCACCGGCTTGCCCTATGGCGACAACTACCTGGTGTCGCTGGCCAACTACGCCGGCACAGGACGCTTCATAGCCTTCCGCACTTCCAACGGCACCAACGACTACGCCTTTTGGTACATCGACGACGTGGAGGTGGACTACCTGCCCACCTGCGGCGATCCTTTTGACTTGACGACCTCTGCCACCGAGAACACAATCTCTGTGGACTGGACAGACTTCACGCTTTCTTTGCAGTACGAGATAGAGTATGGCCCCCACAACTTCACGCAGGGAACGGGCACCATGCTCACTGTGACCTCACATCCCTACACCATCACGGGCCTCACCACCCAAACGGGGTACGACATCTATGTGCGCGCACTGTGCACCGCCACGGACACCAGCAATTGGATCTCCACTACCGCTCGCACTACTGCTACTCCTATTCCTATGCCTGTCTCCATCGACTTTGAAGACACCACCCTTTATGGCGACATAGGTATTGAGAACGGCATCAACCAAAACCGATGGGTAATAGGCACTGCCCAGAACTGCGACACAACTGGTGCTGCAGGGCATGCTCTATACATCTCCAACGACAACGGCGTGTCGGCCTCTTACTCCCCAACCTCTGCCAGCGTAAGCTATGCTTACTTCCTCATCAACTGTGACAGCGGCATGGTACGCTACAGCTTCGACTGGAAGTGCCAAGGCGAAAGCACCTACGACTACGTGCGTGCGGCACTCATCCCCGGCAGCCAGGCACTGGTTGCAGGCTCTACAGTTCCGTTGGGCTTCAACGCCTCTAATCTGCCCACGAGATGGATAGCGCTGGACGGCGGCAGCAAGCTGAACCTCCAGAGTACATGGCAGCATGTGGACGACAGCGTGTTTGTCTCTACTCGCGGTGTGCACTACTTCGCTTTCATATGGCGCAACGATGGGTCGATAGGGCATAATCCGTCCTTCGTGCTGGATAATGTGAACATCGAAGGTCCCAGCGGCTACATCGCTTGTCGTAGGCCTACGGTGACGGACATCACGCACGACTACCAGAGCGGCACTGTCGCCTGGCGTTCCTCTGCCACGGCCTTCGAGGTGAACGTGAAGGCTCTAGCCGCCC
>CAMURW010000021.1 GCA_947097635.1 uncultured Bacteroidales bacterium | reverse complement strand
AATGCCGAAAACAAACGACAGGTGACAGAGCTGCGCCACCAGATGATGGAACTGCAAGACCTGCGCGGCACGCTGAAAAACCTGCAGAGCCACGTAGTGATAGACGAGATTGAACTCTTCCAAATCAAGCAGTTTGCCTTCCACACCATGCGTGCACAGAAGGCGGCAATGGCGATGAACATCAACGACGTACTGGACCTGCCCGACCTCTCCCCCATCTTCAGCCGCCTAGATCCAGACCACACCGGAGTACCTACTTTCTACATTTACGACTCCTATCACCCCGGGTTGGCCCCCCTGCGCAAACTGCTGAGAGAGAAACAGAACGCTTTGGCGAAACTGGAGGCGACGGGCGAAGCACGCCTCACCGAGGAACAGCGTGCCGCCTGGCAACAGCTGCATGACGAAATCAGCAACCTGCTGCTCTGCCAGGACAAAATACAGGACGAAGTGCTGCAGAAGGTCGCCCAGCAGCTGTTCGAACTCAGCAACCTGCTGGCAAAAGGCATGAAACAGATGGCATACAGCGACCTGATGCAGGCCAAAGCCACGCAAGTCATCGACTGGCAATTAACGAAGCCCACGCTGTCGCATTCCTGCGACAGCAAAGACGCCACTACATCATATCGCCAAATCGTCAACCCGCGTCTGCTGCATCGCAACCAGCAGCAGCACCTGCGCTACCAGCCAATAGACCTGGAACTGCACAGCGGTGTGTGCCTCATCACTGGCGCCAACATGGCCGGCAAGACAGTGATGCTGAAGACGGTAGGCTGCACACAGATGATGGCACAGTTCGGAATGTTCGTGCCTGCCGCGGAAGCCTCCATAGTACCTGTGGACGACGTGCTCTTCTGCATCGGCGACGAACAGAACGAGATGAACGGCCTCTCCTCCTTTGCCAGCGAAATCATCAAAACCAGCGACACACTGAAACGCTCCTCCTTCCAGCACCTGCTCATCCTCATCGACGAACCCGCGCGTACCACAAACCCTGTAGAAGGCAAGGCCATAGTGCAGGCCATAGGCAAGATTTTGAACGACCGCAGCTCCATCACGCTAATCACCACGCACTACAGCCATCTGGGCATCAGCTGCCGTCGCCTGCGCGTAAAAGGCTTCGTGGAAAACCTCTCCGACGTGGAACTGACGCCAGATACCATCAACCGCTTCATGGACTACAGCCTGCTGCCCGACGACAACGAAGACGTACCCCAGGAAGCCCTCCGCATCGCCACCATCCTAGGCTGCGACACCGAGATGATAGCACTGGCCAAAGAAGCACTGAAAAGCGAGTAGCCATGTACGAATGCGCTGTTCACGACCCGGCTGCGCACCTACCTTGATGGGCCAACCTTACCGACTACATGGCAGAAACCGTGCGCAATGGCTTTGGCGAGAAGCCGTGCCTACTGGCCCTCCCCCATTCGCTACAAGAAAGCGGTTCTTCATATGCAAGGATATGGCTTTCACAAAGTGGCCCAATTTCTCTACACCAAGCCTCATCCGTGACAGTATCGTGCATCGCCGGTGACAGTGCATACCTCTTGGGTACCTCTTGGCCTGCCAAGAGGTACCCAAGAGGTATGCCGAGCCAAGCCACTCAGGCACCCGAACCACAGCCAAACCTATGATCCTCCTTCGTTAGCCAATGCTCGTGCTGAGCATACAAAAACGCTGCCGCCCTCTGCCCATATAGGCAAAGAGCGGCAGCTTCGTGCAGGCACCAATATGCCTTAGTTTTTCTTGCCTTCCAACTGAGGAGCAGGTTTCTCGCCGGTCACGCGTTCCAGCCAGCTCACCATGCACAGCATCACTATCATGGAAAGGAAGCAAACCGCCATGAAGACGATCCAAGCCTTCCAGATGGGGAACTTGTTGTAGAGCAGAGGTCCTATCCACAAGAGACCATTGCCTACGGCCGTGGCACCCAGCCACAGGCCCTGGCAGAGACCCAGCAGGTTCTTAGGAGCAACCTTGGAGATGAAGCTGAGACCCAGCGGGCTGATAAACAGCTCGGCAACAGTCATGCCAAAATAGTATACTATCAGCACCCAGGCGCCCGCCTTCATGCTGGAAGCGGTGGCTGCGTCGAAAGCGCGGAAATCGGTGGCGGAAGGATAGCCATGAGCGCTACAGAACAGCGTCATGAACAGGTAGGCACATCCTGCCACACCCATGCCGATGGCAATCTTGCGGGGCGTGGAAATGCCTTTGCCCCTGCGGGTGAGACCCTCGAAGAGCCACATAATGGGAAAGGTAAGCACGATGACGAAGAAGGGATTCACGGCCTGCCACACCTCGGGAGCAAGACTTTCGGTGTTCACGAAGTCGCGGGCGAAAAGGGACATGGAGGTACCATTCTGATGGAAAGAGAACCAGAAGAACACGGCAATGATAAGCACTGCAAACATGGCATAGAGGCGCTGTTTCAGTTCCTTGGCCATAGCAGTCTTCTCTTCGAAAGTGTAGTTCACGCTCTCCGTGGCTGCCGCCTTGGCGGGGGTGGGGAATTTCCTCTTGGTGCAAAGGAAGATGGTGAGGGATATCAGCATGGCAGCCACGGAAGCGATGAAGCTGTAGTGGACACCTGTGTTGAAGACGTTGAGGTAGTTCTGGGCTATGTCCTGAGTGCCTGCCAAATCGGCAGGATTGATGGCGACGTGCATATTGCCAAACAACTCTATCAGCTTGGTGCCGGCAGTAGTGGCCAGCATGCCGCCTTCGTTGAGTACCTGATGGCACAGGGCAGGCAGGTCGGCGTTGTACTCAAAGCCGTTGACACCCAGCCACCATTGGCGCAGCAAGGGGGCTACGAAAGGAGCGATGAGACCTCCTACGTTGATGAACATGTAGAAAATCTGGAAGCCGCTGTCGCGTTTGTTCTTGGCCACAGCCAGCGCCTCGGTGCCTTTCTTGGCCTCTTCAACCTCGTAGTTGTCGTACATCTGACCCACAATGGCTTGCAGGTTTCCCTTGAACAGACCATTGCCGAAAGCGATGAGGAACAGGGCGACACAGGTGAGTGCAAGCAGCCACACATGGTTCTGCGCCGTCGCCAGAATGGGTATGGCGAGAATCACATAACCAGAAGCCATAATCAGCAGACCCGTCTGGATGGTGCCCTTGTAGTTCTGCGTGCGGTCGGCGATAATGCCGCCCACCAGGCTCAGGATATAGATGCCCATGTAAAAGATGGAGTAGATGAGGGTGGCTTTTTCCTCCGCCAAGCCAAACTTGGAACAGAGGAACAGCACCAACACGGCATTCATAATATAGTAGCCAAAGCGCTCTCCCATATTACTCAAGGCCGCCGCAATTAGTCCTTTTGGATGTCCTTTCATAAAATATATAACAGTTTAATTAATAATAGTTTACAAACCCAATTAACCTTCGCGGGGAGACGAAGAGAATTTGCAAATTTACTAATATTTTTTAAAATATTTAGCAAAGTGACAAATATTTTGTATTTTTGTGGCTGCAAAAGAAAGGTGACGGTACATCAAATATCGTTCCTTCTGTCTAAGTATCACCGAGAAATGAACGAGGCGAGCAATATAGGAAAAGATGTGATTAACGCCTTAAAAGAGGGCGAGACAATATTGTACCCCACCGACACGATATGGGGTGTGGGCTGCGATGCCACAAACGCGAGCGCCGTAGAGAAGCTGTACCAGATAAAGCAGCGCGACCGCGAGAAAAGCATGCTGATACTAATGAGCATGGCACTGGCGAAGAAGGTGCTGCCGGCAGAGAGCTGCTGCTGGAAGTTCCTGCTGAACGGAAACCCTACCACCGTCATCTTCGCCAAGGAGATGGGGACGGCGGAGGTGCTGATGCAGCATCGCCTGATATGCCCCTCCCTGCTATCCAGAGACGGCAGCATAGGGATAAGGATACCGCAGCACAACATATTGCAACAGTGGCTCTCCGCCTTCGGCAAACCCTTAGTGAGCACCAGTGCCAACCTGAGCGGCGAGCCTTCGCCAAAGAACTATGAAGACATTTCACCACGCCTGAAGGAGAGGATGGACTACTGCGTTCCGAACCTAGAGATGTTTGCCAGCCATCGCACCGCCGGCAGCAGGATACTGAAACTGGTGGCAGAAGACGAAGAACCCATAGTGATAAGATAAGCGATAACTATTTGACGGCTATGCTGATTTACCTTTATACCGACACAGAGGCCTTGACGACGGATTTCATCACGGACTGCCTCACCTGGTTTCCATCGGACCAAGTGGAATACGTGCGTCCTGCCACACGCCTTCACGACCGGCGAGACCGTGTTGCCAGCTACCTGCTGCTGCTCAGAGCCCTGGAGGTGTGGCAAAGCGGCATACACGACCAGCCCCTGCAGATAGAGGACTTCCCCACCCTGCTGGCCACGGCACAGCGCTACAAGGCAAAAGCACGGAACACAGCACAAGCAAGCCCTCACCTGTCCGCTACGCTACCCCACTTCCGCTACGGAATACACGGCAAGCCTTCTCTGGAAGGCTTGGAAGGAACGCATTTCAACATCAGCCACTGCAGCAAAGCCGTGGCATTGGCGCTACACGATGCACCAGTGGGTATAGACGTGGAATGCCGTCGCAAAGTGTCGCAGCCGCTCATAGACAAGGCATGCAACGACAGAGAGCGGACCGAGATAGCTGGCAGCAGCGACCCGGCGATGGCTTTCCTACGATACTGGACTTGCAAGGAGAGCTACACCAAATACACCGGCACAGGACTTACCATGGACCTCCCCTCCATCCTGGACACTATTCCCAAGGGCGTGGTGCAACACACCTTTGAACTGCCCTTCATAGAAGGGTATCTCACCGCAACGACGGCACCATGAATAATAATTATGAAAATATAATATAAAAATTATGAATACTAGAATGATGAAGAACAAGAAATATATCGTAATGCTGGCCCTGACCCTGCTGACAGGCATCGCCACAAAGGCACAGCAGCCTGGGCAGGACAGCACGCCCAGCAATGCCGCAGTTACGGAGGACGCGGTGATAGAAAGCAACGGCAACCTGAGCTTCGACAGCCGCATTGCCGCTGGCAGCAACAGCAAGGTAGACGTACCTCCTTCCTTTTCCAGCACCTGCGACTGGTTTGTGGAAGCCAAACTGATGTTCCCGACGCTGGTGGGATACGGCATACAAGCTGCGTACGTGCCAAAGCATTGGGGTGCATACGCATCGCTGATGGGAGCAGAAGGGTATCGCACCTTTAGCGACAGCCGCGGCGCGCTATACGATGATTATGTCCACTACACCTGGCTGACGGGAGGTGCCGTGTTCCGGCCTTTGCTGAATCCATACAGCCTGGACTTCCAACTGTTTGGTGGTCTGGCAATGGGCTATGGCGGGGGCGCGGAATTCGGCATAAGGCTGGCGGGGCTGGAAGGAGGTCATTTCTCATGGTTCAGCGGCTCCTTCGGCATTATCAACACGAATCACGACTCCTACATCACCATCGGCATTAGCATAGGAATATCTGCGATGATGGGCTCCATAATCATTCTGTAGGTGGCTTGGAAGTAGAAAGGCAACATGAACGAGACAGATCTACAAGAAGAACAAAGTGCCATCAACGCACGCTACAAGAAACTGATAATAGCCTGCCGCGACCTGCTGGGTACATTGAGCAAGAAAGACGAGGACGATATCTTCCGTGCCTTCACAATAGCACGCGACGCCCACAACGGCGTTCGTCGCAAAAGCGGAGAACCTTATATCTTCCATCCCCTCAACGTGGCACTGATTGCCGTAAGGGAGGTGGGGTTGGGCCCCACAGCAGTGATTAGTGCCCTGCTACACGACGTGGTGGAAGACACCGACATCACCCTGAGCCAGATAGAAGCCGCCTTCGGGCAACGAGTGGCAAAAATAGTGGACGGCGTGACCAAAGTGACGCGAGCATCGCGTCTTTCCACTATTCCCGCCGACCACGACAAAACATCGTCGCTGCAAGCGGAGAACTATCGTAAGATACTGCTAGCCATGTGCAGCGACGTGTATGTGATATTCATCAAGCTATGCGACCGCCTGCACAATATGCGCACGCTGGCCTCCATGCCGGAAGAAAAGCAGCTGTACATCTCCAGCGAGACACAATACCTATACATCCCCCTGGCGCACAGGCTGGGCCTCTACAGCATAAAGACAGAACTGGAGGAACTAGTGATGAAGTATACCAATCCGGTAGAATATGCCAGCCTGCAGCGTCGCATCGCCAAAGCAAAACTGCTGGTGCCCAAGCTGAGAGAGACCTTCGTAATACCTATTATGAACATCCTGGACAAGGAAGGCTACAAATACGAACTGAAGACAAGGATGAAAAGCACATATTCCTGCTATAAAAAGATGCAGAACAAACATGTGGACTTCAACGAAATCTACGACCTCTTTGCCATGCGCATCATTCTGGACGTGCCACAAAGCAAGGAAAAAGAGGAATGTTTCCGCATCTACGCCACCCTTTCCAAGCTCTTTTCCCCCAACCCCACCCGCTTCCGCGACTGGATAACTACGCCGAAAGTGAATGGCTACGAGAGCCTTCACACCACCGTGATGTCGCCCATAGGACGATGGGTAGAGATACAAATACGCAGTCGACGCATGGACGAGATAGCAGAAAAAGGTATGGCGGCACATTTCCTGTACAAAGAAGCACATCCCGATGCTACAGCGCCAGAAGAGATGCCAGCCGGAAATAAGGACGATGCCACACGGCAACACCCCCTCCCAACCTCTCAGACCAATCCCGTAGAAGCATGGCTACAACAGATTCGCACCACACTGGAAAACACAGACAAAAGTGTCCTGGACCTAGTAGAAGAATTCAAGGAGACACTATACACCCGCGAAATATTTGTGTTCACTCCCAAGGGACAAACCATGAAACTGCCAGCCCACGCCACAGTACTGGATTTCGCCTACGCCATCCACTCGCACCTTGGCAACACCTGCATAGGTGCCAAAATCAACGCCCAGGTGAAACCCATCACACAAGAGCTACACAGTGGCGACCAAGTGCAAATAATAACCTCGCAGTCCACGCACCCCTCGGAAGACTGGATCGACCACGTGGTCACCTCTCGTGCCCGTGACTATATTAAGGTGAACCTGCGCGACCAAAAGCGACCTCATGTGCCCTCCGGACAACAACGCTTCGCCGAAATGATGCAAAACCTGGGACGTGCCAACACCGCCAGCACACGGGGACAATGCCTCCGCTACTTCTCGCTGCGTAGCAATCTAGACCTCTTCTATCGAGTGGACATAGGTGAGATAACGCAGGAAGACCTGGCACAGTGCCTCGGTCTTGCCAAACGTCCCCCGAAACTCATCTTCCTAGAACCCTACAAACATTTCTTCACAGACGAGCTGACCACCGACACTACGAACAACTCGGAACAACCACTGGCAGACCTTAGCGACAGCCATTCCTCCGCACAACACGCGGAGGAGTACGTCCCTCCCCTCGTGGCGAGGACACAGGCTGACGTTATTGCCAACAACGAAGACGACAGGAAGGACGACCATTTCAGACCAGGTACACCTTTCCTGCTGGAGAAAGAATACGACCGCATAGAAACCATCCCAGCCCAATGCTGCAAACCCGTTCAAGGCGACGACGTGGTAGGGCTGCTGGAGAACGGCAAAATCATGGTGCACCGATCCAACTGCCCCACGGCAATGCATGAAATGAGCCTGCACAAAGACCGCATAGTACGCACGCGCTGGCGTCCCGGCGAGAAAGTGTCGTTCCTCACCGGCATAGCACTCACAGCAATAGATCGCCAAGGCATGCTACAAGAGATAACACACGTCATCAGCCAAGAAATGAACCTGAATATGCGAGCTATCACCATCGAAAGCAGCGAAGGTCTGGCACATGGTGTTATCATGCTCTACGTCCACGACCTCAACATGGTGAACCGCCTCATAGGAAACATCCGCGCCATCACTGGAGTGGAGAAAGTGCAGAGAATATGAGTTATTACGAGAGAATGCGTGATATGCACAACGAAGAAGAGAATTCCCTACGCTGGCTTAGCAACATTCTGGACATCCTACGTCAGAAATGTCCCTGGGATCGCGGCCAGACCATAGACAGCCTACGTTACCTTACGCTGGAAGAAGCCTACGAACTGAGCGACGCTATCCTGACTTCCAACTACCCCGAAATGTGTAAAGAACTGGGCGACCTGCTCATGCACGTGCTTTTCTACTCCAAGATAGCAGAAGACAAACAGCAGTTTTCCCTCTGCGATGTCATCAATAGCGTATGCAAGAAACTGATTTCACGCCATCCCCACATTTCGCTTCCCAACCGCGAAGGCATCCTACAACCCGCCACTGCCCACGAGGAGCCCAAATGGGAACAAGTGAAGATGAAAGAAGGACGCCACAGTGCTTTGGAGGGCGTGCCTGCCAGCCTCCCCTCGTTGGTGAAGAGCATACGTATGCAAGAGAAAGCAGCAGGGTTAGGCTTCGACTTCCCCACGTCGGACATGGCGCTAAACAAAGTGAGAGAAGAATACGACGAACTACAAAAAGCGCTGGAAGAGCAAAAACAGGAAACTACAGAACCGAGGAAAGAGACCCCAGGCGATGCCATCATAGAGGAATATGGCGACCTAATTTTCGCAATAGTGAAATGGGGTAGTTTTTTCGGCGTTAACGCAGACGATGCACTGGCAAAGGCAAACCAAAAGTTCTATCGCCGTTTCACGTATGTAGAAGAGTGTGCGGCCCACATGGGCCGCACACTCCCACAACTCTCTATGGAAGAGAAGGTATCCCTATGGCAAGAAGCCAAGAGGAAAGAAAGAGAATAATGTCTATTCCCTTTCTTCTTTACCCTTGCTTTCTCGTCTCTCTTCCCTATAGTCCTGGCGCAACTGACGCTGTTCGCGACGGTTTCCACGACGCTCTTCGCGCTCTTCCTGACGTTCCTCACGGCGTTCCTGGCGATTATCGCGAATGCCGTCGAGGTATCCACGCAGACGCTGGAGCCGGGTGGTCTTTTCCTCGGGGGTGAAGAGACCTTCGAAGATGGCATAGGCGGCACCGCGGGCATCCATAATAACATCGTTGAGACTCATGGGACGTTTGCAACTGCCGGCGACATAAATATCAGTTTGGCTTGTAAGGTTGTCGTTGAGATGGGGGTCCTTGGTGGTGATGAAGCCATAATCGCCACAAAGTCCTAGACTCTTGGCGATGCAGCGAGTGCCTTCGCTGGCTTCCATGCCGACCATCAGTACGAGCAAGTCGGTACTCATCTTCATGGGGAGTCCCATGAGGGTGTCTTCAGCCTTGATCTGGATACGACCGTCGAAAGTACTGCTGCTTTCCGAAATACGACCGCGTATGAAGCGGATGCCGTATTTCTCTTGTGCCTCGCGATACATTTCTTCGAAGTGCTGCCCCCACATGCGGAGGTCCATATAATAGATGTAGACCTCGGTGTCGGGCAACTGCTTCTTCACCTCGATGGCCTGTTTCACGGCGGTAACGCAGCACACTTTGCTGCAGTAGTGGTTGCCGATTTTCTCGTCGCGACTACCCACGCACTGGAGAAAAGTGATGCGAGCGGGCTTCTCGCCGAGCGAATTGACAATCTGTTGGTAGCGAATCATCTTTTCCATCTCAAGGGAGGTGACGACACCTTTGTAGATACCGTAGCCCAGTTCCTCCTTGCGATGCGCATCGAAAGGAGTGTAGCCCGTGGCAACGAGGACGGCGTCGGCGTATTCGGTCTTGCCGTGCTCGTCTTCGAAACACCAGCCATCACCGTCGTGCTTCACTACGACGATATTGGTGTCGTAGTGCGTGGTGATGCCTTCGGCGAGGAGTTTCTTGGAGAAGGCATCCACCAGGTCGCCAGCAGGGGCGAAGTTGGGGAAGAGGAAGGCCTTGTCGGCGATATTCTTCAATGGTGACGAGGATCGCTCGTAGAGTTGCACGTCCAGGTCCATGTTGGCCAGAATGCTGGCAGCTTCGATACCGGCGGGGCCGGCACCAAGAATTGCTATCTTTTTCATAAGAGAACTCATATCTACCAGCCCCCCTACCCTCTAAGGGAGGAACTACCATTCGGGGCGCTGATTCTTTGACTTGTTCGTATGATATTATATTATTTATTGACGAATTATTACAGGGAGATATCACCAACACCCCTCTGCAGGGGGCGGGGAACCGAAAAATGCTCTCTCACCGTCTTGCGGAAGCGCGTGTGGTAGAGTAGGCCGGCGCACATCAGTCCTGCCATGAAGCCGGCAAGGATGCTCCAAGTGCCAAGTTTCAGCACGAAGCCGCAGACGTAGGCGAGAGGCAGTGCAACGAAGAGGTAGGAGGTGACAGCGTAGAGCATCGGCTTCTTCACGTCGCCGATGCCGCGCAGACCAGCGAGGCCGGTGACCTGCGTGCCGTCGAACAGCTGGAAGAAGCCGCAGACGACGAACAGCTCCACGCAGATGGCTATCACCTCCGAGTCGTGCGAAAAGAGCATGGCGATATATTTGCCAAAGAAGATGAAGCACAGAGCAAAGACACCCATCACGCATAGCACCATCTTCCAGCCAGTGTAGAAATGCCTATTCAGCTCGCGCTCGTCGCCCCTACCCCAAGCATGCGACACGAGGACGGTGACGGCGCTGGTGATGCCGTTTGCGGTGAGGAAAGTCGTCGAAATCATCGTGTTCACCACCTGATAGGCCGCCAGGGCAGCCGTGGAGATCCATCCCATCATGATGGTGATGCCGAAAAGAGCGAAAAACTCGATGAACATCTGACTGGCGATGGGGAGACCCATATAAGTCAGTTTGCGGCGGAAGAAGCTGTTGCGGACCACCTTGCTTTTCTGCAGCCGCAGGGGGTAAGTCTTGTAATTGATGTCGTGCTTAATATACATGTAGAAGGCGATAGGACACAGCAGGCGACTGATGAAAGTGGCCAAGCCGGCACCGAAGACACCCATGGCGGGGCTGCCCAGCCTGCCGAAGATAAAGACCCAGTTGAGGAACACATTCAGCACATTGGCAGAGATGGTGATAACCATAGCCGCCTTGGTGTTGCCCATCCCCTCCAGCCACTGCTTGAAAGTGAGGAACACTACCATAGGCAAAAACGAGAGTGCCACGATGACATAATATCCCCTGCATTCCGCCACCACCTCGGGAGGCTGCCCGAGACGCCCCAGCAACGGCGTCAGTCCCAGCAGCACTGCCACCAGCGTCGCCGTAATCACAATGTTCACAGCCATAGAGTTTTGCACAAGGGAGGTAATGGCTTTCCGGTTGCCAACTGCGTAGTTGTGCCCCACCAGCGGTGTCAGTCCCATAGCGAAGCCTAACATCACCATCATCGCGTTGCCTGTCACGGCGAAAGCAAAACTGACCGCCGCCAACTGCACCGTGCCCAGCTGACCCACCATCAGTGTGTCCATCATCTGCACAAGCTGTTGCCCCATCGAAGAGAGCGTGATGGGAATGGAGAGTTTCAGGTTCTGCTTGTAATAGGGCGTAGTCATTTCTCTTTTTTCGATTTGACGTTGCTATGTTCCAACGTCACGACATAGCAATAAAGGAACGTGTTGGTTTATACCAGCAGGCAACTTGGTTTCTCTGGCCGCGGCAGGATATTCCCGTTGGCATCGGTGTACTTCTCATCGGGGTTGTATTTGATGCCAATTTTGTCCATCAGCCGCTCGCATTGCACCTGATG
>CAMURW010000020.1 GCA_947097635.1 uncultured Bacteroidales bacterium | reverse complement strand
TTGTTGTAATAGGCTGCAAAGGCATGCAGACGCACGCTGGGGATGGGACGAAAATAGCAGCCCATGCCACCATAGATTTCCTTCTGCCCCGGCTGGCTGAGGCAGTCCGACCCGTCATGCTGCTGGTTGTTCACATAACTACCCTTGGCAAAGAGGGTCCAGGTGCCGCACAGTTTGTATTGCGCTTCGGCGATGGCGCTATAGCATGCCAAGTCCATGGAGCCGGTATTGCGATAGATGAGGTCTAGATAGATATTGAAGCGCTCGTATTCCAGTTTGTTGCCCAGCACGATGTTCTGCATGAACCGGTTGCCGCCGTCAAAGAGGCTCACGCTCCAGAGGGTTTGCCAATGCCCCATGTTTCCGCTCCAGAGGATATTGTAACTCAGCATATTGGTCTCGCCATAGGGTGATCCCGTATAGCAATAAGGCGACATGGCCACCTGTGCACGGAAGGTGTGGTTGCCGTCGTTGGTGGTGAAGGCCACGCTGGCGGCGTTCTGGAAGCAGTAGTAGTTGTCCCAGTAGTAACCAAAGAACATTACATCGATGGGAGGCAGGTCGTACTCGAAACCGCCCACTGCCAACGCGTCCTTTCCGAAGCGCAGACCCCAGTTCGGATTGGCCTGATAATTCAGATATAGGAAGTCGGTATTATCGAAGAACCTGACATCGCCGGCATTGGCACGGATACGCTGCCGAAAATAGTAGCTGAATTTATCACCGATGTGGCCTCCCATGTGCAGGTTGAAATATTTTCCGCGGAAGCCGTATGGCGAACTGCCCCAGGTGCTGTCGTTGAGCGCGTAGGTGTGATCGGTGTACTGAAAATCGGCACGAGCCTCCAGACGTAGAGTGCCAATGAGAGGCTTTTCGATGCCAGTGGCATCATTTTGCGCCTTAACGGTGGGCGTGGCAACGATAATTGCCAGTGCCGCTAATGCAACAGAAAGTAATATTTTATTCGTTTTCAAATCGTTATGAATTTATTCACCCATGCATTTGGAATTGCAAAGATACTCTTTTTTCATTATTATATTGTCAATTCAAAATATTTTTATACTTTTGCATTTTGGAAAACATACACTTAATAAAGATATTAACATGGAAAAGAGTATCACAATCAAAGGTTTATGCATTGCTATCGCCTTCACTGTGACAGGCTTTATGGCACAAGCCCAGCTCACCAACAGCGTGTATCTGGACTTTGGTTTGCCTACTGGCAGTTTCCACAGCAATGCCAACAATCTGCAATACAGCGATGCCGCCTACATCCTCACCAAGGAGAACATCGGCAAATGTGCCGGTATGGGCATTGGCTTCGGCTACCGTGCCAGTTACCGCTTCGACGTAGGCTTCGGCAATGTGGACCCTTTTCTCAGTGTCGACCTGTTCTGGAACCGTGTGAAAGGTGATGTCCGCGATGCCATTATCGACCACAACGGCAAATCCTCACATTACATCAACGTCCCCATTCTGCTAGGTGTGCAGTACAACTATGCCATCAGCGACGTGCTACGTCCCTTTGCCGAATTTGGCGTAGGCTACGATGTTGTCAACGTGGGCAGTGAAGGATGGAAAGGCGGCGATGCCAGCCATCCTGAATACTACTGGGCCAAATACAGCGTAAAAGGCGCTATGGCCTTCCAGATTGGCGCCGGCTGCTACTTTGGCGAGCATGTGAGTGCCAGCCTGAACTTCTATGGCCTGGGCAAACATACCATCAATTACAAAGATGCCAGCAGCGATGCGCTGCGCAATCCCGTGGTTTACGAGAGAAGCACCGTGAACGGCAGCATCATCTACAATACCGACGGCACCCCCAAGGTTGATGCCGCAGCCACCGCTGCCGCAAAGGAATTTGCCACCAACAATGTACAGCGCCGCATAGGGCTACTTGCACTCCGCATCGGCTTCCACTTCTAATGCGCTGCTGCGAATCTGAAATTAGCAATAAGTAATTTTCGCAATCAAGTAGGAGGTAGCAACCAATGATAGGTGCCTACCTCCTATTTTCGTCTTTTCCAGACCTCTCACACCGCCGTACGTGTCATTCGGATTATACTCTTCACCTCGCGACGGGGCACACTGGCCGTGGGCTGTAAACTTCCCACTTTTAGGGCGGCTTAGGGATTGGCAACCATTCACCAATGCTTATGCCGAGCGTACAGAAAACGCCGCACAGGTGTCTCTACCTGCACGGCGCATATGCAATTCAGACAAAGGAGCGAAGTCTGGCTATCCTTTGATTATTTTGCTACAATTTTCCTTGTGGTTGCACCACGGATGCCTTGCAGGCGAAGGATATAGATTCCTCTCGGCAAGGCACTGATATCGAATGTCGTCTTCCCTCCATCTATCTTCTGGCTTTGCACGGGTTGCCCTAGGCTGTTGAAAAGTATTGCCTCGTCGTAGTTTGCCGCATCTGCGATGGCGAGAACGTCCGAAACGGGATTAGGGCATACCCTCACTTGAACGGCATCGGCCTTGCCGATACCCGTGACGGAGTGGGGGGTGAATTTCTCGCATGCGGCATTGCCCATCGTGTGATTCTTGTTGAAGGGTATGGCCCATACGGTGTACTCGGTGGCAGTCGTCAGGTTCGTTAGGGATTCGGAGAACCCTTGGCTGAAGTTGTTGAAAGTGCCGGCATTATCCATATAATTCACCACGGCTTCGGCAGTTGTCATCCCTCTCCGCTCGAATACTGTGCTGGGGCCGTAAAGGAAATAGAAGTAGGCCGAGTTGTCATCGGGGGTGACGGCGACAGTGGCAGTGGTGGCAGTGATGTTTGTTATGGCTATGGTGATGTTAGCGATGCCTGTGTCGCCGCCCATGGGCATGACGAGGGTCGTGCTATAGTCATATATAGTATCCTCTCCCTTGGCAGCTACGTAGATGCAGTAGGTGGTGCTGGCTTCCAGGTCAGTGATGTTGAAGTCGTGCACTGCGGTTCCGCTATACAATGGCGCATCGGCGAGGTCGTAAATGCAGTATCCCTGATTGGCGTAGTTTAAGATGATGCGGAGAATTTCGATGGGGAAGAGCCATACATCGTATCCGTGTGTACAGGCTGCATTCGGAGAAGTTGTGAAACTGGCACTGGCGGTATGCACGGAGGTCAGCGACGTGTGAATGTCGGTAATGGCAACGGCGGGCGATACACCGGTAGTGCGTGCCGTGTCCACGATGGCAGTGCCGAGCTGTCGGTTATGGTTGTAGGGCAGGAAAACGAAATAGTATGTCGTTCCCTTCCTCAGTTCATCGGTGATGAGTGAGGCTGTGCCTGGGCCATAGTTGCGGTTGCCGGCGGCATGTACGAGAAGGCTGTCTGCAGTCCAACCGTCACGCGCCACCGACGCGCTGTCGAAAAACGCCATTTTGAAATAACCGGTCTCAGAGCCGCATGTGATGGCGTGGGAAACGGACTTTGCCTGTGCCGTATGAGTCACCGAAATGGTAGCAGTGCCCGTGCCGCCGTCCACGGTAGTGACGAAGCCGTTGCCGGTAATGGCCACTCCGGTCTGGTCCGTGGCACTTGCCAGTGCCCAGATGTAGCAAGAGTAGCTGGTGGCAGGTGCTAGGCCTCCTACGACTATCGTTGTGTCGCCATTGCACAACGTACCCCCTGACACATACTGAGACATCAGTTCCTCCATAGTCACGGAAATGCCGTATGAAGCGTATATATCCGCTATCTTTTCCAGCAGGCCGGTATCGGTCACTGCCACATAATACCGGTAGCAATCGGCGTTCTTTGTAAATGTAAGCACGGCACTTTCGGCCGTCGGCGTGGCAGAAAAAGTCACGGAGGCACTCTTCGGTCCACCCTTGGGAAGGTGTGGTATTGGTTTTATGCTCCTGCCTGCAAGGCTTTTCGCCGCCCCGGTGCCTATGGGGTCGAGGCTATTGTTGTGCCTGTCACTGGTGCAACGAATCTTCGTTTGAGCGGCCAGGCTGCCACACAGCATTATGGCTACTATCGTGGCAAGTACTCTTGTAATGTTTTTTTTCATCTTGTTGTTCCTTTCTTATTTTATTCTCCGATGTGGAAGGTGATGTTGTCGCCGCGCTTATTGTCGATGGCACTATTCAAGCCCAGCGTCAGCCACACCTTTTTCTTATTGCCTGTAACTTTGTACATAATCATCTTCGATCCATCAACAACGAAATCACTCGAAATATCCTTGCCATCTTTGTTCTGTTGCACTATGGTGCCTTTGCCGTTGCTGTAGGTATAGGTAAAGGGCTCGTTTTGGCTCGTCGGCTCCAACAGTTCCTCCTGTACCGGACCGTAGGCGTCGAGGACTTCAAGATTCGCCTTCATCAAAATGTTCATCGAGCCATTCTGTTCGCCGAAGCTAAAGCAATATTTTGCCACAACCTCAACTGTCAACATTTCTACGTCTTGTTCGGCGGTCTCCGTTGCATACCACTTTGTGCCGTTCAGCGATTGTGGTACTTGGGCGAAAGCAATGTGCGCTAAACCGACGATGGCACACGTCGCAAAAAGAATCTTCTTCATTGCATTATCTTTTATTGTTATGTATAATCTTTTGTCCCTGTAAATGCGTAAGCAATAGTGGCAAAACACGCATCTACGCTATTATTTTTTATCGGTTGGACGCTCCGTTGCAGTACCTGTAAGAAATAGGGACGGGAACAAGCCCGTCCCTACGACGAGATATGCACATTTACTCTGCAACTTGTGCAGCGTGTTCCACCCAACTCATCCCTGCATTATAGATCAGGCTCTTTACACGATTGAGCAATACAGGTTGTGCCATGGCGAAAGAATCCACATCAAGAACATTCCCGTTTTCGTCTGTTATAGTCAACTCGCCGTTGGCAATGTTCGCTGATTTACTAGTCGTACTTTGGCCACCATCATATATCTTCCAGAAATCTATTAAACATTCTTCGATAAGTTCATCTAGGATGTCCAAAGTGATTGGGGTTCCATCCCCGTCGGTCACGACAATATTGGCGTTGGTGAGTCCGTGTGAACCATGGGTGGCATATCCCGTAACACGAATAATTTCGGTGGCTTCAGTTGAAGCGGTCTGTGAATCATCTTCTTTTTCACATGCCACCATTGTGAAAAGACTCAACATGGCGATGGCCATTAAATTTACTTTTTTCATTCTTTGTACAATTTGATCAAGCTCAAAAAATTATTTATTTTTTTTGATTTCCAACTTGACAGGAGAGCCTGTTTCACAAGTCTTGTTGGTTCATCGTCGTTGAAGGTTCTTAGTTGCTTCTAAGTTGCTTCTAATTTGACGCTGCAAAGATAAGTAAAAAAAATGATACGCAAAAAAAAATACATATATATTTTCAATTCACACTTAACTAGTTATTAAACAACGAAATACACAAATCATTTTTTTATGATTATTTTGATTGTTCACAAAAAAAAACGACAATATTATCGTGAGTCAATCATAATATTTGTAATTTTGATAATGAATCGATGGCATGCAAGTGGTCGATTTTAGCAATGGTTAATAAAATATGGTGAAACGGGGATCCTATAAGGCAGGTAGAAATCCGGGGCAAGGAGAGAGCCTACACGTTAAAATTCAAGAGAGAGACTCTCAAAACAAGAAGACTCACCTTTTTTTTTGGGGGGGGGGTAAATGCCCATCTCCGCTTTCTTTAGAAATTCGTGCGGGTTATCGCATCATCCCGGCCTCTCCGGAAAGATGTCGCCGCCGTGTCTCGCTCGCACCGAGCATAAATCGGAAATTTGCGACCCATGCCAAACCCATGCCAGACCCATGCCAGACCCATGCCAGACCCATGCCAGACCCATGCCAGACCCACGCCAGACCCACGCCACTAATAGAAGCACGGACCTCTCCTATTCTAACTCATAGAACTCAAGTCTTTTCCGCACAAAAAATGCGACTTCTCACGAAGTCGCATTTAACATTCATACTGTTGCAAAATAGAAGTCTTCTCTGTGAGTCACGTATGATAACGGGAGTGGGATAAAATCACCCCACTAATCTATCTTTTCGAAACCCAAGAAAGGGCGCAGCACTTCGGGCATGATGATGCCGTCGGGGGTCTGGTTGTTCTCCAGCAGTGCTGCCACAATGCGAGGCAACGCCAATGCACTGCCGTTGAGGGTGTGGCACAACTTCATCTTGCCATCGCCGTCCTTGAAGCGCAGCTTCATGCGGTTGGCCTGGAAGGCCTCGAAGTTGGACACCGAGGAGACCTCCAACCACTTTCGCTGAGCGCCGCTCCACACCTCAAAGTCGAAGGTCATGGCACTGGTGAAGCTGATGTCGCCGCCGCATAACTTGAGGATATGATAAGGCAGACCCAACTTGCCCAGCAAGCCGCCGACGTGCTGCTTCATCATCTCCAACGTGTCGTAGGACCTGGAGGGATGCTCTATTACCACTATCTCTACCTTGCTGAACTCGTGCAGCCTATTCAGTCCACGCACCTCCTTGCCGTAACTGCCTGCCTCGCGACGGAAGCACTCGCTGTAGGCGCACATCCTGATGGGTAACTGGCTGACTTCCACTATCTCGCCTCGGTAGATATTTGTCACTGGCACTTCGGCCGTGGGTATCATATAATATCCATCCAATGGGATTGCATACATCTGGCCTTCCTTGTCGGGCAACTGACCAGTGCCTAGTCCACTGGCCTCGTTTACCATCAGGGGAGGCTGTATTTCCTGGAAACCAGCGTCGGTGGCGCTGTTCAGGAAGAAATTGATGAGAGCGCGTTGCAGACGTGCACCCTTTCCTTTATAGAAGGGGAACCCGGCACCCGTTACCTTGTTGCCCAGTTCGAAATCCACGATATCGTATTTCTGGCACAGCTCCCAATGGGGCAGGGCATCGGCAGGAAGGCGGGGCATCTCGCCGAAACGGCCCACCTCCAGGTTGTCGGCAGCCGAGAGGCCTTTGGGTACGGTAATATGTGGTGCGTTGGGCAACGAAATCAGCCTGGCGTTAAGCTCATGCTCTGTCTCCGCCAACTGGTCGTCCAAGATCTTCTCTTCCCCTTTCAACGCGGCAGCCTCGGCTTTCCTGGCCTCGGCTTCTTCACGCTTGCCTTGTTTGAACAATCCGCCAATCTCCTTGGCAATGGCATTTTGCTGTGCTTTCACCTCGCCGCTTTCTTTCACCAAGGCTTTGCGACGGTCGTCCAGTGCGAGGATTTCGGCGATACGACTTTCCACATCGTTGACGTTCTTTATCTTCAAACGTTCGATTATTTCTACGGTGTTGTCGCGAATATAATTAATCTGCAACATAATCTTGTGATATGTATTAATATTTGTTAACGATAAAGGTTTGGTTTTATTTGGAGGGGATGTTTACTTTCCCACGCAGAAACGAGAGAAGATGGCTCCGAGCACTTCGTCGCTGGTCACCTGCCCTGTAATCTGCCCCAGGTAATACAGCGCCTCCCGAAGATCTATGACCACAAGGTCGGCGGGCAACTGCTGATCCAGCCCTTTCCTCACATGGACTAACGAGTCGCCTATACGCTTCAGTGCCTCGTAGTGGCGAAGGTTTGAGACCAGCGTGGCATTTTGCGGCATCTGCTCTCTCACCAGCTGCACCAGCTTTTCAGCCAGTGCCTCTATCCCCCACCCTGACTTGGCAGAGATCACGTATTCTTCGACCCCTGCGCATGAGTCCTGGGCCTTCCTTGGGCTTTCTTGTTCGGCACAAAGGTCCGCCTTGTTGCGCAGCAGCAGTAAGTGCTTGCCGTCCATTCTCGCTCTGTGGCACAGTTGCGCTATCTCCTGTCGTGCGGCCTCGATGCTTTGGCTGGCATCCACCACATACAGCACAATTTGCGCCTGCTCTGCCGCATGTATGCTGCGCTGCATGCCTTCTTTCTCGATGATGTCGTCGCTGTTGCGCAAACCTGCAGTATCCACAAAGCGAAAACCGATGCCATCTAGCGTGATATTGTCTTCCACGGTGTCGCGTGTGGTGCCAGGAATGTCGCTCACAATCGCACGGTCTTCGTGCAGCAGAGCGTTCAGCAAGGTACTCTTGCCAACATTGGGACGCCCCACAATAGCTACGGGTACACCTTGCTTGATGGCGTTGCCCAGCGCAAAGCTGCTGCACAACGCGGCAACTTTGGATTGCAGTTCGCTGGTGAGCCGCCTGAGCTGGCAACGGTCGGCAAACTCCACCTCTTCGTCGCTGAAGTCCAACTCCAGTTCCAGCAAGGAGGCAAGTTCCACAAAGCGTTCCCTCAGCAGCGTCAGTTCTTTGCTGTATCCTCCTCTCAACTGGCTGACTGCCAGCTGATGGCTTGTCACGTTAGTGCTGTCTATAAGGTCGGCCACAGCTTCGGCCTGTGAGAGATCCATACGGCCATTGAGGAAAGCACGCCGCGTAAACTCGCCCGCTTCTGCCAACCGCAGACCTGCGTTCACAAGCGTCTGCAGCATCATCTGCTGCACATACAGCGACCCATGACATGCCACTTCCACCACATCCTCGCCAGTGTAGGAATGAGGAGCAGCAAAAAAGGTCACGACGACTTCATCCAACAGCTTGCCGTCCACCACAAATGAGACAAAGGTGGCACGTCGGGGGGAGAGGGCTACCACCCGGGTTCCCAGCGCTGCCACCGAGCCGCTCCTGAGGAACGGCAACACACCCTCCTGCGCCCGAGGGCCAGAGAGGCGAACCACAGCAATGCCTCCCACTCCGGCAGGGGTGGAAACAGCACAGATAGTGTCGTTACGAAGGGGCGTTGTCATTTTTTACCTTCTGGGGTGCCAGCAGCCTCCTGCGGGGATTCGTCTGCCTGGGAGGAGGAGACGTCTTCCACTTCTTCTGCTTCTTCAAACTCCGCGTTGTCGACTTTCACTTGCTCATCGGAAAGATAAGCGTCGCCAAACAGTGCCTTGGCTTGTGGGTCTGTAAGGCCAATATCCACCTTGATGCGATAAACGTTGGGAAACTGCATAAAGAGCGACAGGGTCACCAGCAGCACCATCATCAACATATTCTTGTCACCCATCAGAATTGTGCCCATGCACATAATCACTATCACGGCAAAAACACCATAGTATATGCCTTTGACGATGGAGCAGTAGCCACTGAGACGTTCCTCCACATCATCCAGTTGGCGCAGCTTGGGAAGACGCTTCCGAACAGTGATAAGCATGATGCCCATGCCGCCGATGGCGAGCACAGTACACACTATCAGCAAGGCAGAATGCACCTGAGGTGACTGGTGGAATGTGTATTTCGACCACATCATCCAGGAGATGGTAACTGCCACAACGATGATGGAGCCTATCAGGCCGATACGCGACGCCGTCTTGATTTGTCTAAGATAAAGATTGTTGTTCATATATCATACATGGATATTATTTCAATTTGGGCCGGAGGGACCTGCCCGTGTAGGAGTCCTTGCATATGACAAGGTCCTCGGGAGTGCCAGCGAATACCACCCTGCCGCCATCGTCGCCTCCTTCGAGCCCCATATCTATCACCCAGTCTGCCATCTTTATAATGTCGTGGTGATGTTCGATGACGATGAGGCTGTGGCCTTTATCGATAAGGGTATTGAAGGCCTTGACGAGTTTCTGTATGTCATGGAAGTGCAGACCCGTGGAAGGCTCGTCGAAGATGAAGAGCCTGGGCTTCGCCGCCTCGCCCTTCACCAAGAAAGAGGCCAACTTCACACGTTGTGCCTCACCGCCACTGAGGGTGCTGCTGTTCTGCCCCATGATGAGGTAGTCCAGCCCCACGTCCTGCAAAGGCCGCAGGCGATCCAGGATACGCTGCAGGCAGGCGTTGGTAGCTACATCGCCGCCCGCCACGGGCTGGAAGAACTCCACTGCTTGGCTGATGGTCATGTTCAGCACCTGGCTGATGTTGGTGCCCTTATACAGCACCTCCAGTGTCTCTTCCTTGAAACGTGTGCCGTGACATTCCTCACAGGTGAGCTGCACGTCGGCCATAAACTGCATTCCTATGGTAATGACACCTTCGCCCTGGCAGGCTTCGCAACGTCCGCCTTCGGTGTTAAAGGAAAACCATCCTGACTTGTAGCCACGCGCCTTGGCCAGAGGCTGCATGGCATAGAGCTGGCGTATCTCATCGTAGGCATTCATGTAGGTGACAGGGTTGCTGCGGCTGCTACGACCTATAGGATTCTGATCCACCAGCTCCACGCCGCTGATACGCCTCACGTCGCCTTCCACGCCGGCACATTTTCCTGCATAGACGGTGTTGCCGTCGAACTGTTTCTGCAGCACATCGTAGAGCACACCTTTCACTAGGCTAGTTTTGCCACTGCCGCTCACACCCGTCACCACCGTGAGGACGTTGAGGGGAAAATCCACCGTCACATGCTTCAGATTGTTGTAATAAGCCTCGCGAACGGTTATTTTGTCGCGATACACGCGACGATGCGATGGCACTTCTATATTTCTCTTACTCAGCAGATACTGCATGGTAAGGGAGCATTTGCCCCCCTCGGAGCGCAGCAGGTCGTCCGGAGTGCCAGCAAACACTACTTCGCCGCCCAGCCGCCCGGCTCCGGGGCCGATATCTATAAGATAGTCGGCAGCGCGGATGATGTCTTCGTCGTGTTCCACCACTATCACCGTGTTGCCTAGATCGCGTAGCTCCTTCAGCACGTTTATTAACTGCGCTGTGTCGCGGCTGTGCAGGCCAATGGAAGGCTCGTCCAAGACATACATGCTGCCTACCAGACTGCTGCCTAATGATGTAGCCAGGTTGATGCGCTGACTTTCGCCGCCACTGAGACTGTTGCTGGTGCGGCTTAAGGTGAGGTAGCCCAGTCCCACTTCCAAAAGGTAGCCTACCCTGTTGCGCAACTCTATCATGATGCGTTTCACCACAGCCTGTTCGTGCTCGTTCAGCAGGCTGTGCATCTCTTCGAGCCACACTGCCAGGTCTTTCACTGCCATGTTGGTGAGTTCCGAGATGGTTTTGCCTCCCACTGTCACGTAGGAAGCATCCTTGCGCAGCCTGCCGCCGTGACAGGTGGGACATACCGTCTTGCCACGATAACGCGACAGCATCACGCGGAACTGAATTTTGTACTGCTGCGTCTCCACCCATCTGAAAAAGCCATCGATGCTGGGCAGGTCGTCGGGGCCGTGCCACAACAGGTCGCGTTGCTGTTCCGTGAGGTCGCAGTAAGGCGTGTGGATGGGAAAGCCGTGGTTTGCGGCGTGGCGAATAAACTCACGTTTGCACTCGCCCATCTTATCGCCTTTCCATGCTGCCACACAGTCCTCGTAGACAGAGAGACTCTTATTGGGAATAACCAGGTCTTCGTCTATGCCTATTACGCTGCCGTAGCCTTGACAGGTGGGACAAGCGCCGTAAGGGTTGTTGAAACTGAAGAAGTTGGGGTTAGGCTTCTCAAAGGTAATGCCGTCGGCTTCGAAACGGTTGCTGAAAGTGATGGTGGTTGATGGTTTATGGGTGGCAGCCTCTTCAATGGGTACTGTCTGCACTACGCAGGCACCTCTGCCCTCAAAGAAAGCGGTTTGAACACTTTCTGCCACACGAGCTTTCTGGTCGTCGTCCCTATGGCGCACGAGAACGCGGTCCACCAGCAGCATGGGACTCTCGTAGTCGTCTTCGGGATTGAAGAGAGGCAGAAAGTCCTCTATCCTGAGAATGGCCCCGCCGATACTCACCCTCACGAAGCCTTCCTGTTTCAGCACCTCCAGTTGACCTTTCAGGTTGCGTTCCTCTGTTGCCTGCAAAGGTGCCAGAAGCAGCACTTTTGCCTCTTCTGGCTGGCTGTAGATGAAGTCCACCACATCACTGACGCTGTGGCGTTTCACCTCCACGCCGCTTATGG